>CAYSZA010000041.1:0-14716 GCA_964435275.1 uncultured Methanosarcinales archaeon
TAGTCACAACATTAATACTCACGTTCCTTCATATAAACTTTTAGAATTTTTGTAGGAACTCTAAAAGATGGCTTTTAAACCTAGAATAATATCGTAATTCCGGCTTTATAGAAAACCTATCTAAACCAGCTTCAATAGGCTAAAAACAAATAAGCAAAAATATATCCATTGGTCATCGGTTAAGGATTTTGAGCCGGTGATCTCGATTTCGATGAAAAAAATCAAGATCAAATGTTTAGCGCTTAAGTTGAAATCGATATCAGATTCCAGCTTTACATTGATGAATAATTTAACAAATTTTATGAAAATCGATGCAATTGATAACGATTTTTCCTTAACCGATGACCAATGAAAATATATCAGGTTATTCAGTTTAAATCAGTTAACGTTTGTTATTTCAGAGGATTTCTGCAGCGTCATAATTCCTGATTTTTAGATATCAAAAACTTAAGTGTAAAATTTATAAAGTTTGAGTTCATCTATGTTACTATAATGTCAGTCGCAAAAAATTATAATTAATTTCTATAAAGAATCAAATATACAATGTCTTAGTAGTGTTTAAAAGCCCTTTCTTTTTTAACTGTGATTCTTGCTAGAAAAACTATAGTATAAAACTGAGTTCAACTGGTAACGGTAATGTTACTATTCAAGGTTTGGATATTGATGAGAACAAGAATTTATGGATTATTAGAGAGTCCTATATTTGTAAGCAGACATAGTCTGTTGCATTTTAAAAAATCTAGCAGTACCATTCCCAACCCGATTACAAATGTACTATATCGGATGTCTAACATAGTTACAGGAGTATTATATGCTGTTAGATCCGTTTTCTTCAGGAAATTTTCGTTGAGGCTTATACTATGCACTTTATCCCTAATATTTTTGTACTTTTTAATTGTATCGTTCTCTGATAGTATACTGCCTTACGACGCAGTTAATAATTCATCAAACATCCAAATCTCCAAAGAATATGGGATTACCACAGTAACCTGTGAAAATGGTACTGTAATTTATCATGGTACTAACGACGCAGACGCGATTGAAGCAGCTTTAAATGAGATCAACACAGGATCCTTATTTTTTAAAAAAGGTATCTATTATATAGACCGTGAAATTCTTTTAAAGTCCAATATATCCTTTATTGGAAATAAGGAAGTTATATTCAACTGCTTTAATGGAACGGCCTTCAACACTAAAAATAATGCATACTCTCCATCAACGATATTGTTATTAAATAACGTTGATTCCAGTGATACGAAGCTGGAGTTATCAAATATCAAAGAACTAAACGTAGGAGACTATATAAAAATTTCGGATGATTTTACAATTTTTGATAGAAAGCCTTTTAAAAATGGAGAGTTGTCAAAAATAATCGCTATCAATAGTACAGTAATTACAGTTGAAAAACCATTGCATGACGCTTATTCTGTAGAAAATAATGCCAAGATCAGAAAAATATCAATGTTTGAAAATATTATATTTGAAAATATTCGTTTTGTCGGATATGGAATTAACACAGATTCCAAAGCTATTAGTTTACATGGTTCACGGAATTGCAAGATTTCGAATTGCGAATTTACGGAGTTTGGGGAGTTTGCTATAAGTTTCTGGGACAGTCTAGATTGTACTGTAGAAAAAAATGTTTTCAAAAAAAATTTCAAAACTGGTCTTGGATACAGTGTCAAACTGGTGAATGCATGTGACAACATTACAATCATAAATAACTCCTTCTTGGAAATGGGAAGACACTACATAGCTGTTGGAGGAGGTACCGGAACTCGGATTTCAGATGGGCTGTGTAGAAATATAAGTGTAATGAATAACGTTTTTGAAAACTCTACTCATGAGGCTATTAACACCCACGCGCCTACGAGATCAAATTTTACAGTTATTGATAATGAATTTTCTGACTGTCAGATAGGTATCTTATTTAGAAATGGTAGCAGTGTCGTATTAAATAATACTTTTAAAAATTGCACTACCGGATTTTTAGCACAAGGTACCGGGTATCATTTTATTGAAAGAAACCGTTTTAAAGAAAATTCTATTTCTTGTTCTCCTAATGATGCTGGTGCTATAATTAAGAATAATTTGTTTGATAAATGTGGTTATATTCTAGTATCATCCAATGTAATAATTGACAACAATACATTCAATAACTGTTCTGACCAAATTATATATGGAAAAGGAGCAGGTGAGGAAGATCCGAGGGAAAATATCACAATATCCAACAATATCTGTAATGGTGTAGACGCATCACCCTCTTCAGTACATATTAAATGTGGAAGAGATATTTTTATACAGAATAATGCCTTTCAAGGCTGTATTAGATTAGATAAATGTGGAAGTGTAAGAATATCTGGCAACAAGATAAATACTCTTGGTCCTTATGGTTTACGTATTACTGATGCCAAGGGAATGTTCAATATTATCTCGAATGAAATTGTTGCCAGTAATAGAGGAATTTCACTCGAAAACTCAGGTAACGATCCGATAGTTGAAGAAATAAATATAGATAACAATGTTATCAGTTCATCAACTGAAGTGTACACTGAAAACTACTCAAAATTGATTCTAAAAAGCAACCTCTCGAAAGGACTGATGCCTTTAAGGGCTTAGACCCGACGAAGTTAACACTTAAATCGGTTTTCACAGGATCTTCGCTTAGTGCAGCAGTATCAGGAAATTGTACTTAATCAGTGGTTGGTTGTATAGCGTAGGTCTATTCATTCCTAACGGTATTGCGTTAATGGTTAAAACCTGTATTAAACGAGAAACTTAAGATACGCTACAGCTCATCTTGTCGAATTAAATTTTGGAAGCCTTCAGATTTTTAATCTCCCAGTATACTTCAAGTTAATTCGACATTCAGAAGCCAGATCAAGAATCCGCAGTCAGTCCATATATCTCATTGTTTTAGCAGAACAGATAAACAACTCGAAAATTTTCACCTAAGAATAGATAGCAATAAAAATGGCTCAGTAGTTTTCAAGCACGGAGCCGACAATACTTTTGTAGTTTTCTTTCAGGGAATAAACGTTGTGATCCCCGGTGACATTTATACTCAGAATCCCGAGCCTTGTGTTCATAAGCCCGACCATAGCTGACACTCCCCGGTAGCTTACCTCGAAATTCCCTTTATCTAGGTAATCGTAAACTTCACCGGTGGTGAACTTGTCTCCGGTCAGGAAGAGATTGAGCACAACCTTGCGTATCCCGTTTTCATCCCTGCCGAGATACTTAATCAATCTCGCTCTTACCCTTTCTTCCGCAGTTTGCAGTTTCGGACACCTCAGTTAATGATTGAATTATACAGATTTAGCATTATATTACTCACTATTCTTCTACTTATAAAAATATGCGACCTCCGAGTAGGGGCGCTAAGAAACGAATACCCTATATCCTTATCGTTTATATATTTTAGGATTGCTTTTTTGGATTATTCATACAAGGTATAAATTTAATACTAACATAGGGTTTCATCACATCGTTATCGACGGTGAATAATCCACTTTTTTTGTAGATTAAAATTTCCCGACCTCAATGCTGAAGAAAGTTAGAAGATTGTGGAGTATGCTGAACAAGAAAGAAGTATTTATATGAAGTTCATACTCATAAACTTGAGCATATGATAAAAATATCCTATAGGGAAAAAGAAGTATTTATGTGAAGTTCATACTCATAAATTTGAGCAGATGATAAAAGTATTCATAGGGAAAAGTGGAAATGTCAAGCTGAGTTTGTCCCAGCGCTCAAGAGTTATTTCCCGACGGGCTCATGTCAAGGTGAGCAGGTTTTTTCTCAATCCTGCCCTTTACACATTTATTAAGTAGCTTCGGATAAATAGAGAATAAGGAAGGCATGTACTGAGATACGCAGATAAAGTCTGTAAATAAGTGAATTGCATGTACACTGAGAATTTAACGTTATCGTTCCCTATTTCTCTCAAAAATGTCCCTTACCTCTGGCAATGTAATGACGTGCTAATTTTCCTTGTTGATCTGGACAATTATGATACGTTTAACACTGACTATCTCAATAGGATAGAAATCGAGGCTCTTGATAAGTTACAGACAGGTCATTTTAAGAAAAGGTATATTATTTCCAGAACGATCTTAAAATGCATTGTAAGCAGTATTATTAACGAACGATCTGTCTCCGGGATATCCACATACAAAGACAGATATGGGAAAGTCTGCATAGATAATCATGGTGAACTCTACATCTGTATATCATACACTCAAAGTATTGCAGCCCTTGCAATATCAAAGGTCGATGTCGGTATTGATATCGAGCTTGTGAGAAAGCTGGCTCTTAAAAGTAATTTAAAAACCCTATGTGTTAAACCTTCACTTGGGGATGGGCCCTCAAGTGAAACCGATCTTTTAAAATTATGGACTTTGAAAGAAGCTTATTCCAAGTTTTCAAATAAAAACCTGCATCTCATTTTTAATGAAGAACTTGATCTCAGCAGTGTCAGCCATTCGACTTATATTTTAGACAACAAATACATATTTTCTGTCATAACCCGTTCTGACTCGCATATTATCAATATAAATCATCTTCGGAAAATTGAAAGTAGCTGGGACTGATTACTTTAGAAATATTCTGCATACTGTATTATTTTTTCGAGCCTATTTATACGCAGATGTATAAACGGATTCTACGATCTCCTACCATGAGATCGCTAACACATATTAGACAGACTCATTTGGATGCATCCGATTAATTTTACTCAAATTTTCAGTTTCTACCAATATTTTTGTCAATGGAAAAGTGCCTCAAATTATTTATATAGTTGTACTACATAATTACCAGTGGGGATTCACGTTATTATGGACTTAGTTGTGTATTTTAGCAATTGTCGGTCCACTAAACGAAAACAAAGGGGATAATAACATATGGAAAAGATAAAGGATGATATAGTCGATTACTTGAAGGCTAACTCTTTTATGGACAATAGCAGCAGCTTAAAAGATAACGATTCTCTCACTCAGAACGGCATCATCGACTCCATTGGTTTGCTTGAACTTATGGACTATATTTGTGAGAAATACTCTATCGAGATTCCTGAAGATATGCTCACACCGGAAAACTTTGATTCGTTGCAGGGGATTACTAATATGATAACCAAGCTGGCGAAGTGAAGTATATGCAAGTTGATGCATATATCACTGAGTACGCCAGAAAAACTCCTCAAAAAATTGCTCTGGAAGAGGGTAAAAGTTCGGTTTCCTATAACTGCCTTGACAATGATATAAATGCCATTGCTTCGCTCTTGATGGATTTTAATCACTGTCGATTTGCAATTCTGGCAGAGTCAGGTATGCAGTATATAAAAATGCTTATGGCGGTATATCGATCAGCTAATATCGCAATTCCTCTCCCAATAGAATTTCCTAAATTCAGTCTCCAAAAAATTCTTGATACTTCCCGTACCAATAATATCATTGTAACTGATACGCAGTATTCAAGGTTTGGGGAAGACTTTTTTGAGCGTTTTGGAACTGTAATAGTAATTTTCAGCGATACTTCCGGAAAGGTTTTGCGTAAGAAGATTGAGGCCGAAAAGAATAATCCAGAACTACGGCTGGTTCTCTACACTTCAGGCACTACAGGCACTCCAAAAGGGGTTATGTTAAGTGATAAAAACCTGGCAACAAACGCAGATTCAATAGTTAAGGTACTTCGGATAACCTCCAGAGACAAAGGAGCACTGGTAATATCCCCTCACCACGCTTTTGGGAATTCCATAATTAACTCCCACCTGATAGCTGGCGGCTCCATCAGAATTGGAAACATGAATTTTATAGACTCGGTTTTCAACCTTATAGGGTCAGAGGTATCCATATTCTATGGAGTGCCAAGTACTTACCGTATACTCCTCAGGTATCCGGACAGATTCAAAAAGGCCTTTGCCAGGGTAAGAACCGCGGCATCGGCAGGTGGAGGAATGGATCGGGATATTATAAAGGATATAAGAGAATTTGCTCCTGATCTGGAGATTCTACCAATGTATGGGCAGACTGAGGCTACGGCAAGGCTTGCCTACCTGCCAGCAGAAGATGTGGATGAGTTTATTGACACTATAGGAAAAGCAATTCCAGGGGTAGTACTGGATGTCTTTGATTCCGAATTCAGGCCAGCAGAACCCAATACAACAGGTGAACTGGTTGCCACAGGAGATAACATCATGCTGGGCTATCTGGACGACGAAATCGCCACTCAGAAGAAAATTTTAAGTGGATGGCTGCATACCGGTGATCTTGCGCAGAAGCTATCCAATGGGTATATCCGACTGCTTGGGCGCAAAGATGACCTCATTAAGATCGGCGATCATCGCGTAAACCCTAGAGAAATTGAGAGGAACATAGAAGAAAATAACGAAGTCTCCAGGATTTTTGTCGTACCTGTGCATCATGAGCTTATGGGAACTGCAATCAGCCTGATGGTCATACCTGCAGAAGGGACCGAGATCGAAAAGTTGTTTGCGTTCTGTCGAAAGAACCTGCCAGGTTACCTGTGTCCAAGAGAAATATTATTCATTGATCATCTCCCCTTGAGTGAGAACGGAAAAATATCCAATCGATCCATCATAGAGGAATACCAACATGTCAAAGCTAGTATGTAAAAAGTGTATTCTGGATTCTGATATTCCAGGTATACAAATCAATGAGGAAACTAGTCTCTGTCATTTTTGTGAGACATATACTCCCCTTACTTCACAGGAAAAGAGTGAGTATCTGGCCAGAATTGAAGAACTTTTTGAACGATATGGAGGAAAGGGCAATTACGATGTAATTTACGCGCTTTCCGGTGGGAAAGACTCGTCATATACGCTTTACAAGCTCAAAAAAGATTATCCTTTCCTTAAAATACTGGCTGTGCAGTTCGATAATGGGTTCACGTCCGAAAACGCAGTAAAGAATGCCAAAAAAATGTGCAAGATCACAGGATGCGATTATTTCCAGTTGACAATGGAAAAAGAAATTCTGTTAGATACGTTCCGAAAAGCTGCAGAGTCATACGATGCGTTTCCTAAATTTGCCAAATATCGAGCCAGTGACATATGCAATGTTTGTATCACTATAATCAAACAAAAGCTGTTAGAGCAGGCAATTCTTCAAAAAGCTCCTTTTGTCGTATTTGCCTTTACAGCCGGGCAGTCTCCTAATCCTATAATTACTCTCTCAGTTAATTTCCTCCAGTGGTCCCGAAACTTATTCGAGAAACAGCTTCAAAAAATTGGCATCGATGATAAGGACGAACTGTTCCTTCTGAAAAAGGAAGTTCTTGAAAACATAGGTGAGAATGTTCCAAGTATTCTGCATCCACTATGCCTATGGGATTATAATGAAGATAAAGTGCTTGAAACCCTGCTGGAAATCGGGTGGGAAGCTCCAGGAATCAATGACAGCAATTCAACCAACTGCACATTAAATTCCTTTGCCTGTTACAACCACCTAGAGAAATACGGGTTCCACCCTTATGCCTTTGATGTGGCAGGGCTTGTCCGAAGCGGGGAAATGCCGAGAGAAGAGGGATTAGAAAAAATTAATCAGGAGCTGTCACAGCCATTGATAGAAGAAGCTGCAAGAAGACTTAAACTGAAAGTAAAGAGCTCACAAAAAATACTCGTTAAAGTTTGATTCTGAGAGAAACAGTCTGACTATAACAGTCTAATTGTTCCAGGGGGTAATAATATGCAGGTTACAGAAGAAATGAGTGTGAATATAATCGAAGAACTAAATGAAAATGTTGAAAAAGTGGCTTTAAAGCTCAGGGGTTTTATTAAAAGTCAGATAACGAATTTTAAAAAAAAGGGAGTGGTTATAGGGGTTTCGGGAGGAATTGACTCAGCCGTGGTACTTACCCTGTGTGTCCAAGAGCTTGGAAAAGAAAACGTATATGGTCTTCTCCTTCCTGAAGATGAATCTGCTCCTTCCAGCAAGACCCTGGGGGCAGAAATTTGTGAAAGCCTGGGTGTGCATTATGAGGAAGTGCCCATTTCTCCGATCCTGAGATCTCTTAATATTTATGACCAGAAGGAACAGATTATAAAGAGAACCTGTCCTGAGTACGATCCCGGTGTACATAAAACGTCGCTGGTCCTGCCTGATTTCCTTAACCAGGGGCTGTTAAACGTTCCTTATATTCGGCTGGTAAAAGATGGGGAGACTGTTGGAAAGTACAGGCTGAAAGCAAATGATTATCTTGAATTAATAGGGTTGCAGGGTGTTAAGCAGAGATCCAGAATGCTCGTTCAGTATATGTATGCTGAAAAGATGAATTATGCAGTTTGCGGTACAACTAACAAGACCGAACTGGTCCTTGGCCAGTTTGTGAAATACGGCGATGGAGGTGTAGATCTTGAGCCTCTGGCGGATTGTTATAAAGTCCAGGTCTATTCTCTGGGGAGACTGCTCAATGTCAATGAAGAGATTATAAAACGCCCTCCTAGTGCCGACACATGGAGCCATTATACAACTGACGAGGAATTCTACTGGCGCATGCCAATCCAGATTATGGACCAGTTATTGTATGCTCAGGAGCACCAGTTGCCCATGCAAGTGATTGAAAAGAGCACCGGACTATCCAGAGATACAATAGAAAAAGCCCAGAAGCATATCAATAGAGTAAGAGATACTACGGAATACATACGAGCCGCACCGCCTGTTTGCTACATTAACCGGTAAACTGCGATAGTTACTGGAGTGAAAGCTATACCGGATGAAAATCGGGATTTCAGGGCTCAGTCTCCAGCAAAGGCTTGATTATAGCTTCTAGAACTCTTTCTGGCAGGCTGCTGTCCAATTAGTGCCACCGTGATACAATGAATTAACCAGCCTTAAAGTGTGATTATGACTACCAAGGTTTCAATTGTTAGGTGCCAGGATTACTCAAATGTGAAGGATGCAATCAAAGAGGCACTGAACCTGATAGGTGGGCTTGAGAAAATTATAGTTCCTGGCAATCGCGTGCTTCTCAAACCCAATGTACTTGCTATCCGACCGCCAGAAGACGCAGTCACAACCCATCCGGCAGTAGTCTCCGCAATGTGTGAACTGGTCTCACAAGCAGGGGGGATTCCAGTTATAGGCGACGGGTCAGGCATTGTGAAACCTGGATCTACTACCACCTCACAGGCGTTTAAAGCTTCTGGAATTGAGGGCGTTGCTACTGCTTATGGAGTTGAGCTTATCAATTTTGAGACCTCGGGTTTTGTTAATGTTGATGTGCCGGGTGCCAGGCAGTTCTCACATCTGTACATCTCAAAAGCTGTACTCGAGGCTGATGTAATTATTTCGCTTCCGAAACTCAAGACCCATGAGCTTACACTGTATACAGGGGCGGTCAAAAACTTCTTTGGCACGGTACCTCAGAAAAACCGAAAACAGGCTCACTTCCTGGAAGACCGCAACCGTTTCGGGGAAGCAATTGTTGATATATATTCTGTCGTAAAACCTCAGCTTGCAGTTATGGATGGAGTGGTAGGCATGGAAGGAAATGGGCCTTCTAGGGGTACTCCTGTCTCTGCAGGCGTGGTTATGGCAAGTTATGACTGCGTAGCCCTTGATATTGTAGCCTCCGAGCTTATAGGTATCGATCCTTTGAAGGTACCTACAAACAGAGCTGCACTCGCAAGAGGGTTCGGAACCGAGCATCCCGAGATTGCAGGGACCCCTCTGGAAAAAGTAAGGCTCGGATTCAAAAGACCGGAAGGCGGAGTCACTGCCTACATACCGTCTTTTCTTATGAGGATTCTTCGGAAGCAATTAGCTGTAAAACCCATTATTAACACCTCGAACTGTGTACTTTGCAAAGCCTGTTTTTCTAACTGTTCGGCACATGCTATTGAAGAAATAGGCAGGGCACTCAGAATTAACGAGGAAAAGTGCATTCAATGTTATTGCTGCCGCGAACTTTGCCCTAATGATGCGGTAGAAATAGAAAAATCGCTGCTTATGAAGCTTGTAGCTCGAAGTAAAAGTTAAGAGAGGAGTCTTAATCAGACGTAAACTATAGAAATATATTTATCTGTTAAAGCGCAATGGAAAATGAGTATAAAATAATTTGAAGAAGAATGGGGGGTATTATCATGACTACTGTAGTATCCACTAGAGATCAAGTAGCCTTTGGCGAAGTTGCGGACCATTACCACAGTAATAAACTTCTGTTTGGTATGAAATATTTTAAAAATTGGATTCTGGAACAGCTTGCCTCATTCATTCCTGTCCCCTCCTGGAGGGCAAAACTGCACAGGATGCGGGGTGTAAACCTCGGGCAGAATGTATATGTAGGCTATAACGTGGTTTTTGACAGGATTCACCCTGAATTAATTACTGTGGGGGATTATTCTGAAATCGGCGATCGGTGCATACTATCTGCTCATACGAGAGGGAGTTTGACTACAAGGCAGGCGTATCCAAGAACTATGGCTCCCATAAAAATCGGACGCGGAGTTTGTGTGAATCCTGGGTGTATAATTACTCAGGGTGTCGAAATCGGGGATAACTCAATAATAGGTATCGGATCCGTAGTTAATCGCGATATTTCTTCAAATAGTCTTGCTCTGGGCTATCCTGCCAAGGTCATTAAAAAACTTGAAGGTGTAGGGGAACTTCAAACCTGATTTTAACACCTTCATTATTTTACTTTTCTACTTTTTATTTTTCTGCCCGGTATTTTAGCTCAAAACCGTATTTACTCAGGACAAAGAGTGTCATCATTATTATGGAGCAAATGAAAAAGACCGACACAAAAGATGTTGTCAGGTAATGAAAAAGCCCTGTTCCCCGAAAACTTACATCCATCATTGAAAACACACTGATATCTTTCTCGTATAACGGGTAAAGGTACTCACAGCCGCCTTCACTAATATCATCCAGCAATAAGTGTGAAGCGAATGCAGCCTCTGCAAAAAGGCCGAGATACATTGCCCTGCCAGGCTCCCTGTATATAACGTATCCTGCAACAATCCCTAATAGAACTGCAGGAAGACTAAATAAAAGCGAATGTGTCGGAATCGGACCTGCCCAGCAGTGCTCCATGGTACCATTTACGAGGAGACTGTGAATAATCATGATATCCGGAAATAAAGAAGATATGCTGCCTACGAACAGCAGTAATAGTAAATGCTTTGAGCCTTTAAGAGAGAGTTCCCCTCGAAAAAGCGGTTTGGCAGTAGTATAGACTGCTACCGCACTGATACAGAGTATGAAGAACAGAACATGTACGACCGGGTAGGGCATAAGAAACACTTATTATTTTCTAAAGGTAAAGAATATTTTGAAGTTCAAAACTAAAGTTGTTTCCAAACTATTTAATATTTTTTACAATAATCTCTAAGAGAGATATTCCCTATTCTAAAAAAACTTGTATAAGAAATTTGATAAACTCAAAAACGTGTCACAAACTCAGGGAAGGATTTCCTTACCCGCTTATTTTTCGGGCTTGTATTTGAATTCAAAGCCAAATTGATTCAAGGCAAACAATGCCATCATCATTACAAAACATATGAAAAACACCGACAGAAAGGATGCTGACAGATAATGAAATAATCCAGCTCCCTTAATAGGTATGTCCATTATTGACGATATTCTTATCGGTTCATTGTATATCGGATATAAGTAAAAAAAACCAATATCAAAAACTTCGTCTAGCAATAAATGCGATAAGAAGGCAGCCTCGGCAAAAAGGCCTAGATATGCTGCCCTGTTAAAATCCCTATATGCAGCGTACCCTGCAGCTGTTCCAAATAAAATTGCAGAAGAACTGAACAGAAGTGAATGTGTTGGGACAGAGCCAACCCATGAATGTTCCATAGTGCCATTTACCAAGAGATTATAAACGATTATGATGTCAGGGAACAACGAACAAAAACCGCCTACAAATAGCAGTAGTATAATTTGCATGAAGCTTCTATATGAGAGCTCCCTGCGGAGAAAAAGATTTAAAGTAGCATAGATTGCTACTGCGCTGATACACAACATAAAAAATAATACATGTACAACCGGATATGGCATAAGAAAGCGCTTCTAATTATTTTCTAAACATAAAAAATTTTGAATCTCAGGAATAAATTTGCTTCTAAACTATTTAATATTTTTTACAAACACAAAACACAAGATAGCAAAATATAACAAAGGAAATTTGATAGAATTTCAAAAATTTCTGATTAGTTTAGGAAAAAACTCTTCTTACGCCGTATTTGCTCGAGAACCTGCCCTTAAAGAGGAATCAGTTCTACAAGCATTCCACCTTCAAAGGGATATCTCTCAATAATGAAAAACCTGGACCCGAAAGGTTCCAATTCTTTTTTTATTTCCTCTTTTAGCTCTTCAAGTGCCCACCAGGCTATTTCTATTTTCCCGTCTTTCACTTCAAATAATTCCGATGGGATTTCCATGCTTTGAAGGGTTTTTTCTGCAAATTCCTGATCTCCTCCTTCAATTACCCCATATACGAGAGTGCCGTCTTCCGTAATTTCATCAAATTCTCTTGCGGTGTTTTTTGCAATCCGTTTAAACCTTTTGCGGAGCTGGACTGCATCCTTATAGGTTGAGGAACAAAAATGGACTTTTTTGCATACCGGAACTGCTTTCCCGGCAGATTTACAGGATCCGGCGGCTGCACTGGACGTGTCGGACTCAAGGCAAAACCCATTTTTCAGGAGGGCTTCGGAGTTATTATCAGAGAACTCCAGTTCATTCAGGTTAAGGAAGATTCCCATGTCTTCTGCAAAAGCTGCGACTTTTTCCGCACCTTCGAGGGTAGGAATCTCTATTCCGGCTTCTATTCCAAACTTCTTTGCATTTCGCAGAGAATCTGCATACGGACTGCTTTTGAGGTCTTTCCAGCATTCCTGTGGTGGGTGTAAACGGATTTCGTCAAGGCCTGCATCTGCGAGCTTTTCAAGAGTCTGTTTCTCAGGAGCAAGGGAAGTGTACAGATGAATGTGGTGTCCTTTTCCAAAAGAAGTCTTAAGAATTCGGATGTAGTGCAGAACTCTCTCTATCTTCAACAGAGGCTCCCCACCTGTAACTCCAGTCCCGAGAGCATTCATAAGCTCAGCTTCTTTCAGTAAATCCTCATCGCTTTTTATAGACCTTTCATTTGCAAAAACAAGGTCTTTTCCGCGCCTTTCGTCAGAAAGCGGGCAGTAAAAACAGCTCCTGGGACAGAGACCTGTTACGAAGAGCACCATTTTGGCGCCTTCCTGGCAGAGCCTGCAGCCCTCAGAAAGATAACTATAAAAAGAACCAGTTTCGTCTTTAATTAACTTTTCCATACCTGAACCTGCATATTCTTTTTTTATATATAAGGCTTGTTTTTGGGTCTCCGTACTTTTAATATGAAAATAACTTTGTGAAGACGGAGTTTTCCTCAGAAACTGATATATTCATAAGGTGCTAAAGGTTCATTGATGTCAGAAAAAACCGGGTATGTTGTGGTTTTCGGCTGTAAAAGGTGCGGAAAATGCAAAAACGTCTGTCCTGTGGATGCAATTTACGAGGAGAACGAGCTTGCAAAGATCGACCCCAAAAAGTGCACTCTCTGTATGAAATGCATAGATGAGTGCACTAACAGGTCCATTATCTATATGGAATAAGGTGTTAATATGGAAAAGACTCCGACTGAGGTAAAAATAACTCCTGTTAGCGCGGAAGAAATTCCGGGTGATGTGGGAAAAATCCTGGCTCATGGAAAAATCATAGACATTACAACCCCGATTTCCTCTTTTACAAGGACTTTTCCAGGGGACCCGGTACCTGTAATTGAGAGAGTCTGCACTTTTGAGAAGGAAGGCTGTGCTGTATCAAAGTTAAGCTTTGGAAGCCATACCGGCACCCATGTTGATGCTCCTTCTCATATCCTGGAAAATGGCCTGACTGCGGACAAGCTGGAACTCAAAAACCTCATGGGCACGGCCCTTATTCTCGATTTTTCTTCGTTCTCAGGTGAACTGAACGCTGAGATTCTTGAAAAGGCCTTCAGGAACACAGAAGCTCCAGAAAATACTCCTGTTCTCCTTTTGAAGACAGAAGCTTTTTTCCAAAAACAGGCAAGTGAAGGTGAAATTAGAAGGCCGGGTGAAGAATCAGGTTCTCAGGGCAGGGAGTCCGGGAAGAGGGAATTTGGCACAGCATACCTTGACGAAAGCGGAGCAGCCTGGATTGTCGAAAAAGGATTCAAGACAATCGGAATTGATGGTCTTTCCGTAGATAACCTTTATTCCGAAACCCTGCCTGCCCATCACGTCCTTCTTGCAGGCAATGTGAATATAGTAGAATGTCTTGAACTAAGCTCCGTAGAAGTCGGAATCTATTTCTTCCTGTGCCTTCCTCTGAAAATCGAGGGCTGTGACGGCGCACCCGCAAGAGCTTTACTAATTTCTTACTCTTGATTTTTACTCTTGCCTTTTCCTCTTAATTTTTCCCTTAGTCTTTCGTCTTAATTTTTATTCTTGACTTTTACTCTTGATGTCTCATTTTTGACCTTATGCTTCTAATGCCCTGGGACCTTCAAAAATGAGACATGGTGTACCTTATGCTATTATGCGCGATCAGCTCGAACGGAAACTCTCCTGAAACCGGGTACTCAATTACCACCCCCGTTTCTTCAGGAGACGATGGTGTCTGGGTATTTCCCTGACTCTCTGCAGGCATCCATATTCCCTCCGGGTTCTGCTCACCTCTTATAAAATGTACCGGCT
>CAYSZA010000042.1:0-10170 GCA_964435275.1 uncultured Methanosarcinales archaeon
AGTTGGACGTGAATTACATTCTCCGGTACAATTAAAAGTACCAGTGTACAGGCTAAAGCTACTATAGATAGTTTTACGTCATCAGCCAGAGACATTATGCTAAATAGCCAATGATATCGTATAATCTTTTGTTTTTATATAAATAATTTTATTAATTTAATATTAAATTACATAAAGATAATTAATAAGAATATTTTTGTAGTATAAAATAGGCTCTTATTCCTCTTATGCAGGAGAGATCAGAAAGAAAATCACAATAAGAAATCTGGAAGGAAAAATTAAGATAAGAGAAATCAAAATAACTATTTAGTACCAAAGAAAGCTATGTAATACCCAGGTGACAAAATGCCAGAATTAATTTTAGATTAAATCTTCTGGTCAGCTCTCCCACCATTGGTAAAGAACATCTTCTGACCTGCGTTTTCGGAATAGAGAATAAGCTGTTTATCTTCAAAAGCTGCTGATTTTACACTGGTTAAAAGCGACAGGTATTCACTATCCATAGACCCAGGACCGCATGCAATAAGCGTGATTACAGGCGGATCGAGGATGAGGCTGTTTTCCTCCAAAATATAGTTTCCGCTGCCGCTGTTGCAGTCGGCTTTGATAGAATACATGCCGTCAGGGAAGAAAGAAATCGTGTAATTTTCGGGATCCTGAACCATAGTTTTGTTTTCAGAGCTGCCGGATTGCTCGAAGCCTGTCCATTGCCATTCGATATTTGTTAGATCATTAGTAGAGATTGCGCCTGAGTTTGCCGGGGTCTCAGCAGGTTCAGGAGAATTTTCTCCCTGCTCAGCACAACCTGGCGAAAACGAAATCAAGGTTATGACTATGACAGTAAAGAATAAAGAAAACAGGTCTATGGGCTTATCTCTGATTTTTAGTTTCATTCTACTCCTCACGAATTGACTTTGTAATCCAATGAATCTTGATTTATCCTTTAGTCCAACAAATCCTGATACCCCTTAACTCAATGTATCCTTTTAATATATCCCTTATTTAAACTTCATTTGATTTACGGTTGTGGGAAATTAATCAGTGAGATATATGAATTAAAATTTGCAATAGAGGATTTGAGTTCAGAAAGCCAGATTCCTATGCTTCTATAATCGACAAGGCTAACCTTATTGGTAACAAAAACAGGTACCTGATTTGGGGGATAAGAATGAAAATAAGCGCACGCAACGTGCTGAAAGGTAGAGTAAAAAGGATAGTAGAGGGATCGGTTAACTCCGAAGTTGTAGTTGAGCTTCCGGGCGGTATGGAAATTACTTCTATTGTCACAAAAAGCTCGGTCGAAAACCTGGATTTGAAAGAAGGGCGTGAGGTATATGCAGTAATTAAAGCCACAAGCGTAATGTTGGCTTCTGACTGACGATCGAGTGTCAAGACAGCAAAACGGGAAAAACTTACCAAAATGAGCTCTTGCAACTAAAGCAGGCTATTACTATCTCAGACCAATAGATTGTTACTATCTCAAATTAGAATTCTGATAACTTTTTTCCAAGAGA
This sequence comes from uncultured Methanosarcinales archaeon, assembly GCA_964435275.1. GTDB lineage: Archaea > Halobacteriota > Methanosarcinia > Methanosarcinales > Methanosarcinaceae > Methanosarcina. The sequence continues at coordinate 1,515 of CAYSZA010000042.1, forward strand.
GCAAATTAACAGTTAAATTCGTAACAAAGCCAATCTAAGAAGCAAATCAGAATCAAGAAGCAAATTAAATTTAAGAAATCAAATAAGTTTCAAAAAGCGAGACTATTCTGAGAATCATGTTGAAGGTTACATTATTAACAAAGGGGGAGTCATTTTGCCAAAAGAAAACAAAGAACCATCGTTCCAGCCTGAACCGATACCTGAACCTGAACCTGAACCTGTGCCTTCACCCGAACCGATACCTCACCCGGAACCGGAAACTGAGCACGATAAGAAACCAAAGAAAATAAAGTAATTCAGGTAAAATACAGTATCTATGATCTCGAAAATTTACATAGCTCACTCCGAGCAGGACGAGCCTCTTGCCCAGGAACTTGCAAGGGCTCTCTGGGCCGTGGAGCTGGAAAGCTTTTCATCCCTGTACAGGAAGGCTCGAATTATTTCCCCAGGAGAAAGGATACGTTTTGGTATTCGCCAGTCAGACTGCTTCATCCCAATTCTCACAGAGAAAGGTGCAGGATCTCCGGAAGTAAATCAAGAGATTGGCCTTGCAGTCGGAACTGACCAGCTTGTAATTCCACTGGTTGAAACAGGAGTCGAATTGCCTATCCTGATACAGCACCTCCAGCCCATTGTGTTTTTTCCTGAGGCATATGAGGATGCCCTGGGAAAATTAATACAGAACCTGAGAGAACTTACCAGGCTTGACTGGTTGAAGATTAAATGCCCCTATTGCGGGGAAGAAATGACGCAGTACATTTCGCCCAAGGAAGAAGTAGAGAGAGCGCTTCTCGCAGGGACTCACCTTGAAACAAGATGCAGTTATTGCCAAAAAAATATTCATCTTGACCCTAGAACCTTCAGGCCTGTACTTTGATAATGGATTAGCAGTCTGATTGAAATAGAGAAGAGGTTGAATTGATGGGAAGAAAGGTAACAAACGAGATAAAAGATGAGCCCGGAGAGCCCATGGTAGCTCGATCCAAAATGGGTGATGCGGCTGTAAGTGAGTTAGAAGTCAAAGGGATAGAGAATCTCACTCCGACGGAAAAGAAACACCTGCTTTTGCAGCTTGCTCGCGATAGGGTTAAAGATAGTTCTGCCGGACCATGGGAAATTGTCGATGTTTTCAGGGAAGAATGGAGAACTGTTAAAGATACACTAGCTCAACCCGTGGAAATAGATATAAGGGATACAGGAAGGGACTCACTCTTTCGAGTATTGCTGGATATAACACAGTTAGAAAGACAACTCGAAATGCAGGAACAAGAATAAATTTTTAAATTTAAAAGGCGATTTCATTTTTATACTACGATTGGATTTCTACCTTAACTTCTACCGTACTTTCAGAGTGATATAAAGAAAGTAATGGAAAAAAGATAGAAAAGAAGTAAGAAAGAAAATAAAGCAGGGAGAAAAGAGAGAGTTGAGGTAAAAATAGCATCCTCAACAAGTCAGTTAAAGATTATCAATAAGAATGAAAAAAGACTTAATGCCGAATATATTAATACCTTTTAGGTTTGCGCTTCGCGTAACACTCCCTGCAGTAAACCGGTCTGTCAGGATCCGGTTTGAAAGGCACCTCTGTTTCTTCACCACAATCTGAGCACTTTGCCCTGTGCATAGTTTGTGGTCCTCTACTATAGCCGCGTTCTCTGCTGGAACCCCGATCCTTATCCTGGGAACCTCTTCTTTCCATTATGATTTCCCCTGTATGATTTCCCATTAAAGCTCATACTAAAAGAATTATCAAATAATTCAAAAAGAGCCTCATTTATGAATATGTTATTATATGGGGATCTCGATGAACTAATTGAATTATCAGTATCTGGTATGATGCTATTTAATTTTACTGCATTAAGCTTTATTGAGCCTTATAATTTCTTGCCTTAAGCCGAGTGCTTTGCAATTAATTTCTATCGGCTATGCGATCTCCCCTTATATTACTGCAACACTTGTCGCATTGAACCCGATTAATAATTGGGTTTCCACAATTAGTATTAAAAAACTTTGATAAAAACGTGTAGTTTTATTCTGCTCCACGTTATCCGATTTCTAAAAAAATTTTATATTATTTTATTTTACACTTTCCTTACAATATTTTTTCACTCATCTAAATTTTATTAGAGGAGTCGGTATAAAAATAGTTCTGAATTTCGGTCAGATATCGATCTCCAGAGAAAGAAAGGAGGTTTATTAGCCTCCTGCTTTTATCTGGATCAGGGGAAGCGAATAAAAGAGCTCCCCATTTAGTCCTTACAAGCTCCCCATTTAGTCCTTACTGGCTCTAAAGTATAGTTATTTTCCTTCGAATTCCTGGCTGACATCGCAGCTCGATGTACTCCTTGTCTGAGAGTTTGAGAACTTAAATTACTTCACGGCTAGCGTCGCGCTTTTTAGCGTGCATGACTAGCTACTTCTTATTAAGGGATAATCTATGATCCTTTAGAGCTTTCTGAACTTCAACTGGACTGGTTTGCGTTAAGCTTTTCCCTTTACTCCAGTTTAGTCTCCTTTAAATTCCTTGCTGACATCTGCAGCATTCGTATATTCCTTGTCCGGAAGCTCATTAATATCCTGCATTACTTCGTCGCTAGCATTACGCTCTTTAGCGTGCCTAACAAGATCTTCCTTCTTTGCAGGATAATCCATACCCTTTAGAGCTTTCTGGACTTCAATAGGGTTTGTGTGCATAATTTTCCCCTTTTCTCCATTTTTCTCCTTTAGACCCCTGGAGGTCTGCAAAGTTCTTATTATCTTGTCCTTACCTTGATTCTCCACCAACACGTTTTCCGCTAAACTCCTTAGCAACATCTGCAGCGTTGTTATATGTCTTATCTGGAAGCTGCTGCAAGTCAGAAACTATTTCCTGGTTTGCACCGTGATTCTGAGCATAACTAACAATTTCGTTCTTGTTTTTAGGAAAATCGATACCTTTCAGTGCATGTTCAACATCAGCCATACTTGTTCTCATAAATTTTCCCCCACATTTTGTTTAGTTGTTTTCTAATTCTTTATTAACATCTGAGGCGATGGTGTAGACTTTGCCAGGAAGATTTTTGATGTCATCTAATACATCCTTGCACCATGCTGCCTTGCATGCTCAACAAGATCCTCTTCTCTGCATGATATTCTGTGCCTTTTAAACCTCATTAACAGAAGCCGGACTTGTTTGCATAAAATTCACTCGTGTACTTCCAGTTTGTCTTCCATCTGAACAGATGAGAACCGGTCGTGGTGAATTTCCCTCTTTGTTTTATGATTTTACTTTCCAGAAAATTCCTTACTAACATCTGCAGCGTTAGTGTATTCCTTGTCTGGAAGACTTTCAAGAACCTGCATTACCTCACTGCTGGCATTATGCTTTTTGGCATGCTCAATAAGACCCTGCTTTTTTACAGGATAATCTATATCCTTCAAAGCTTTTTGAACTTCAATTGGACTGGTTTGCATAAATTTCCCCCACGTTTTATGTATTCTGTGTAATTTTCTCGATTTCTTACTGACTATGCCAGTAACGGTATACTTTCTGACAATCAATATATTTCTGGCAGAAAGTCTTCTCTGTCTCCTTTGAACACTTCTGTTACAAACCTCCGGTACTGCACTCTAAGGTATGTTCAGCCATATCGACTGTATATGTTCGATAGCTCACCTTTTGCAGGGGAGAATTATTCTTTCGAGACCATCCGGACTCTTACTGGATTTATTCTAAAATTCCCTGCTAGTAAATCAGTGCTCTTGTGGTTTTGGCGGTTTGATGCTTTCGCTTTCCAGGAGTTCAATTTCCCTGGTGACGTTATCAGGGGTATTATATTCTATTTCAGGTATCCCCCTCAGAAGGTCCAGAAATCACTGCTTGCCTGCTTACCCTCGGCAAACTTACAAGGTCGTCTCTGCTTGCAGGATAACCTATTCTCCTGCCGGTTATAAATTCTTCAACCTCACGTGGACTCCTTTTTATAAGTTCACCTCCCCGGATTCAGGTAGCTATTACCCTTCCCAATTAGTTGCCCACCCTCCATTGAGTATTATGTAAAATATAATATAAAAAAGAATTCAACTCAAACGTTTAGTAGAAGATGATTATTTGGTTCAAGCAGCTTCTCGGTTTTTTTTACAATTAAAGACTGAACATACCTGCAAACCAAGCTTTTTGGTTAGCATCTATTGAAAAGTGTGCCTTTAGAGATATCTTGGTTTAAATCAGGGGAATTTAAGGAAAAAATCTCTTTCACACCGGCGACAGATATCAAAAGATTACTTTATTAGGAAATAAGTTCACCACATATCTAGAAAAACTTTCTTGAAAGCTACCGAGACTTAGAATTATCAAGCAAAAAAATTAATACGTGTTTCAGCTCTAATTCTATAATATAAAACTAACGCTGAACCTGCCTGAGAGTAGGTCTGTCAATTTTCAATCAGCTCATTTACCTTGTTTATCTGCTTCTTATAAAGTATTAGACAAGGTATTTGCCTGCTATTGAAGAGTCTTCAGCTTTCTGACAGATAGGAGACATTGTTTTCTTCTTTTAACTAAAAACCTTTGATACGAAATTATCTAGCTAAGAGTCCAGATCGCTAACAGCAAACCCAGAAAAGATAGATAAAAATATAATTTTTATATAATTTAGGACTTACGCGGTTGAACTGAAAAATCAATAGCATTAAACCTAGACTGTTTAAAACACATCTTTTACTGTAACGGCTATTGTGCTTGTTTTGGATCTCAACTGCGTAAGTCCTACAGTTTAATTTACAGCATGCTTCGAGAAAATCCTCAGGTGTTAGATAAACCAATGATAAACATAAGTAAGCCTGAAAATAAAGGAATTAAAAGATTATCGTTAAAGAAAAACTTGAATATCATTTGCGAATTAAATTCCCGGATTGTTTGCAAACCTATGACGCTTTCCAGTAGCATCCCGCCTGCAGCCCCTACAAAAGCCTGGACAGGAGTTACAAAAAGCGAAGATGCTAAAAAGGCTGCTATTGTACCTGCAACTGTCCCTTCTACGGTTTTTTCCCCTGAGTACGGTAGCTTATGCCTGCCTACCAGTACACCTACGGCGGTTGCTACTGAATCTCCGAATGCAACAATTGCAATGGAGGCATAGACAATCTCTTCGGGAAACAATATAAGAGAGAGGGTTATTCCGCAAAGGAGCAGTATAGTTCCTTTAAGCGGTATAGTCTGCTTCGAGGGTCTTCCCCATTTGCACAGGAAAGAGGATAATGGAAGCGGAAGCTTATCCAGAATAATAGCTACTGAGATTGTCACATAAGAAGCAAGCAGAAACAGCAGGAGAGTCAGGGCCATATCTCCGGCTGCCCGGATTAAAAGAATTAAAGCTATACCGGTAAACAGGTGTATTAACTGGCGCTCAACCTCGCCTTTAAGAGCAGCTTTTCTGTTGAGATCGCACTTTAAGCTCCGGGTGTCTCCGTTTGCCATGAAACCACTTTTTAGTGATCTTACACGATGGTATCTAGATCAACTAACAGAGTTAAAAGATCCAGAAAATAAAGGTCTGAAACGTAAACTAATTCCTGGAATTATGCTTAATAAAAGAAGTATATCCTGAAATATATAAATATATACAGAATAAGTTTACAGGAATAATATCAGACCGAAAATCCGGGGATTCGGTTTATGGATAGAAAATTCCGTGTTAACTTAAACTTACCAGGAAGAAGAGTTGAGACCTAAACTGAAGAATACTTCTCCCGGATTTCAGCCGAGACAACCTTATAATATATTTATGCACCCAAGAACTATATCCTTCAAAACCTAGTAATGATGAGGAATAGAAATGCCAACAATAGTTCACTTTGATATTCCGGCAGATGATCTTGAGCGAGCAAAAAATTTTTATTCCAGGCTGTTTGGCTGGAAGTTTGAAAAGCCCATAGAAACCATGGAATATTATCTAATTGACACTGAAGACCTTGAAGGGAAAACCGGGCCAGGGGGAGGCCTTGGAAAAAGGGGAGCTCCAGATCAGAAGATGATGAATTATATAGGTGTTAGCTCGGTGGACGAATACCTTGCAAAAACTGAAGAACTCGGAGGTAAAGTACTCATGCTAAAAACCGCTATACCCGGCATGGGATATCTTGCAATCTGCATGGATACGGAAAACAATCCCTTTGGATTCTGGGAAGAAAATAAGGAAGCTTAATAATTTAAATTAATAGAACATCTTTAAACTATTAAGTTTACCTTGAATTAGCAAAATGTGTATTTAGATTAACAAAGACGTCTGTTTTCAACAATAGAATATTTTGAACAAAAACGATATTTATTTTTTATGGCCAACTGGTGCCACTAAAGTGACAGGAAGGATACCGAGTTTTTCGGATTATATTTATTCTTGTGGTTGATTAAATGCACCTCCGACGCTCTAATATTCCGGAATTCTAACTGTATGTACAGTTTCTACCTTTAGTCTCACATTCATTGTTCGAGATTTCTTGCTATATTTAAATCAGCATTCAAGCTCAAAAGCACAGGTCTACCACAAACTGCATAACACTGCATGAAGTCCTCGCGGCAAAATGCCTGCTGAAGCTTGTGGAATACAACCCAGATGTGGTAACAAGCGAATTCTCCTGAAACACACGAGCTAAAAAACATAATAGTTTAATTTATTTTATAATTTACAATTTAATTCATTGTATGATTTTTTTTAACACAGGAGGCTCTATAAACCACAGCGGGTTCCCATACAGGTCTGCTATAAGCGCCTGGATACCATAAGGGGCCTTCCCCGGTTCCTCTATGATCGTTACGCCCTTCGATCTCAGTTCATCACACGTTTTCTTGCAATCATCGACTTTAAACATCAAGGATGGAGTTTTGCCTATGAGTTCGGTCTCTCGTTTTGCTTCAGCTTCACCTTGCATTGAAGCGCTGGGCACGTGAAGAATTATCTCCGTGCCCTGCCCTTTTGGGGCGACGGTCAAAAAGCGCCATCCTGGTGCCGGGCTAATATCTGTAACTGTTACAAAGCCAAGTTTATTCATATAAAAGTCAAGCGCCTCATCATAGTCTTTGACGAACAGCATTACATGCGTCATGTTTTCGATCATTTACACACCTCAAATAACCATAAACGTTACATCTCCTGGAAAAAGGTTCAAACACGCAACTTTGAGAAGAGTTTTTCCAGAATACCTTGATCTCAACCAGAGTAAACATAGTATCTATTGCCTCGAATAATTAAAACTGTAAGAGTAACTATAAGAGAGAAGACTATAAATAAATTCCAAAATTCAAAAAGGTTAAAAATTGTAAAATTGACAACGCCTGTCCCATAACTGAAGTCTAGGGTATTCTACCTTCAGGTAGTAAAATCTTTTTTCGGGAAGAAGTCTAAAAAACGGTATCCGTACAAACTGTGCCTATGTAAAACCCAAAAAATGAAAAGGAAATTTATCCCATCTCTTTTAACGCCGGCAAGACATCTTTTCCGTAGGCTTTTAGGAAAGCTATTTGATCTGAAGCTGCTGAATGGAAATAAATATGTGTGAAACCCGAGTCGATATATTTCTTTACAAAACTAATGTGGTCTTCAGGATTTTCGGAAAAACAAGCCTGCTTTCGTACTGTGTCAGAACCTACAACTTTTCCATTCTGAGCAGACATCTCCGGAGTGTAAATTTTATTCAGGAAAAGAGCAGGTATAAGCGCTCCAGCCCAATACTTCATAAAATTTTCAATGGACGCATCAGGGTCTGCCCCATAGTCAACGAAAATCTCTATCGCCTTTGGCAGGTTTTCCGGAGTTTTACCCGAATCCCTGGCTCCTTTCTCAAACTCTGAAAGAATCTGCTCATATTTCTGCATATCCGACTCTCCACCTACGGTTAAAAGGCCATCCCCATAGTAACCTGCGACATAGGCACTTTCAGGCACCAGGGAGGAGATATAGATCGGAATGTTGTTTTCAGGCAGAGTATATAGTTTGGCGCTCTTTGTTCGGTAGTAACACCCGTCAAAGCTGACCTTTTTCCCTGTCCAGAGCTCGCGGATAAGTCCTATTGCCTCTACCATCCTTATTTGACGCTCGTTATATTCCGGCCATTCGAGGGTTACTGGATACTCATTTAAGGCTTCCCCTGTTCCAACTGCAAGATAGGTCCGTCCCCCGGCAAGCGAAGATACGGTTGCAGCAGCCTGAGCAATAACAGCAGGGTTATAGCGCAGAATAGGGCAGGTCAGGCCTGTTCCCAGTTCTATGCTTTGGGTACTCACAGCTGCCGCTCCAAGCCAGCTCCAGATAAAGCAGGCCTGACCGCTTTCACTCCAGGGATGGAAATGGTCACTTGCATCAATACTCTCAAAGCCTGCTTTTTCAGCAGCTATGACCTGCTGCAGCATCTCCGACGGAGGAAACTGTTCAGGTGCAATTTTATATCCTAGTTTAAGCAATCTTACCCCCCACTGATTTGTCGATAATTCTAGAATTATAAATTATATTAGATAATCGTATTCAGACTCAAAAATCCTCATTTTAGCCCAGTACACCCTGCTGATAGAATTCAATCCTCCTAAAACCTGAACCTGAGTGAAAGAGGAGAAAGAAAAGAAAGTGAAAAAAGTAAAGTCAAGAAAGAAAAGAGGAGGTAAGAAAAAGAAAAACGGAGGAAA
>CAYSZA010000042.1:10270-14449 GCA_964435275.1 uncultured Methanosarcinales archaeon
AAAAAGTAAAGTCAAGAAAGAAAAGAGGAGGTAAGAAAAAGAAAAACGGAGGAAAATAAGAAAGGAAAAAGAAGGAAATAATATAATAAAGTAAGAAAAGTGCAGAAAATCAAGAAAAAAAGTAAAGAAGCAAGCTCGGTACAGAACTCAATCTACAAGTGTAAAGTACATTCTCCTGTTGCTTTTTCCTTTGTTCTGGAGTTTTGTGATTTTTATACCCTTTATTTCCTCAGTGTTTTTAACATGAGTTCCCCCGCAGGCTTCGATTGTCACACCCTCGATTTCGACCATGCGGACTTCTTTTATTTCATCGGAAAAACCCTTCGCCAGCGTGGTTAACCGTGAAAGCTTTTCTTCGGCTTCCTTACGACTTACAAGGTAGAAATTAACAGGGCTCTTCCGGGCTATAAGGTCATTGGCAATTTTCTCATATTCAGCAAATTTATCCCTGTCAAAGGCTTCGAGGCTGAAATCTACCCTGCTCTGATCGAGCCCAAGCTGGTTTCCGGTTATCTGGGCTCCAGCCTCTTTTTCAATTACATTTGCTATTACATGGGTTGCCGTATGCATGCGCATGTGCATGTAACGGCGATCCCAATCAATGAAGCCTTTTACCCTGTCCCCTGCTTTTAATCCCTTTGGGATGTTTTCACCAGCTACTTCATGACTGATTTCTCCATTGAACTTACCTGCATAAAGAACATTAAACTCAGCCCCATCGGATTCACGGACTAACTTTCCTGTATCGCTGGGCTGGCCCCCACTTTCAGGGTAAAAAGCGGTACGATCAAGAATTACAAATCTATCGTCAGTCACCTTTACGACAGTTGCTTCAAACTCTTTCAGGTAACAATCAAGGAAGTAAAGTGCCTCTGTCATTGCCAAACCTCTTTTCTTAAACTTTATCAAGGAAAATAAAAACTGTCAGATACATAAATTATACCGCAACCTCTGAGCCGCAAGCGTTGCGCCGCTTGACCACGCCGCCAATGTCGTTTTTGATCAAACTTTTTTTGAAAAAGTTTGCGTTGCTCCGGTTGATCACAAACCGTTGCGCCGGTTTATCACGCCGTTACTACATTTTCGATAAAACCTTTTTTCAAAAGGTTTTCGCTCAAGCCTTTTTTCAAAAGGCTTGTGATCAAGCTTTTTCTAAAAGTTTGCAGGACTTGGATTAGGCAAGATTCGGAAAAATTACTTTTATACCACTGTCGATCAAACTCACACTGGCAAGAAGTTTTTCCTTCTTATGCTCCAGTTCTTCCCTTAAAGCGGCCAGTTTCTTCTCGGAATCCTTAATATCTTCTTCAAGTAAGCGAGTCCTGCTCAGAAGTTCGGCTTCTTTATGTTCAAGTTCGACCAGTTTTCCGGTATCCGAGCCTTCGATTTTAGCTTTCTTTGCCTCAAATTCCTTCAGGTTTTCGAGGTATTCTTTTTTCCGTTCCGGAAAAAACGAAATTGCCGCTTTGACCTGCTGCAGGGCTTTTTCTTTTTTCTGAGCCTGCATATCCAGAGCATTATCTTCAAGTACCTTTTGAAGCTCCAGGAAAAAAGAAGGATCTACCTGTATAGGATTCTCAAGGCTAATATCAAGCTGCTTCTTTACTTCCGGCTTTAAGGTATATCTGCTGCTTTCATGGAGTTTTTTAATTCTGGAGAGATGACCTGAAAGCGGAAGTACAAGAGAACTCAAACCTGCTTCGGCTTTCCTGAGCTTTTCCCCGGCTGCATTAAATTCTACCTGCAGGGCCTGTAAACTCTGCCAGGCAGCTCCTTTTCTAAAGTCCTCGAGAGCCTGGCTAGTTTCGGAAGTATCGGTCTTTAAATTCTGGATCCTTTGATTTCTTGACTCAAGTTCCAGCTCTTCAACTGCTAATAAGGCCGAAAGCTCCTGTATTTCATCAATTTCCGAATAAGCCGCTTCTATTGCATCCATTTCCTTCTTATTTACCAGGATTGCCTCCCTGAATTCGTTAAAAATCCTACCCATGCTGGAGAGGCTCTCACTGACTTCTTTTGACTCCCCAGGAAAAACGACTCTGGTATACCTGAAACTCCGATTCATATGTTCCAGGCAGGTATTGAGGTTCTGCATAGCTGCCCCATAGAAGTCTTCCAGAGCCCTGAAATCCCTGTTTTCCTGCACCCTTATTTTATCTATCAGCATTGCGACCTGTTTTGTCACATTTTCTCTGTTGCTCTTCGCCCGCTTCACAGCCCGGATATCAAAATCTCCCTCGACTCTGGCAGCCGCAAGCCTCGAGTTACTTTCCTTGAGTTCTGAAAGCGAAGCCTCAAGGTCTCTCAATAGGCCGGAGACATCCTTTTCGACCCGAGAAGATAATTTTTGAGACCTGACATTCAGCCATGCAGGCAGATCTTCAAAACTGATTTCTTTGAGATCAGTCTCCTCACTGGAATCTTCTTTTTTTCCGAAGAGCTTCTTAATCCACTTCAATCCTGACCTTCCCTGAATTTGATAAAATTGTTTGAGACTTTTAAGAATTATTTTTCTAATCCCTGTACATTTTAGAACTTGTTTATTAAAGACCTGCTGCATAAAGCACTTTCTGAATCAAGCACTCAGGGTAAAAGATAACAGTCTCTACAGTTACTTATAAAAGAAATTAATGCATCTTATACTGACAGCAGATCTGCTTATATGTTCCTGCACTCTACCTTATAAATTCTACTGAACAGCGGCATAAGAATTGTTTTTGAGTTTCTCCGCACAAAGAGCCAAAAGCTAGGAGGGTAAAAATGAGTTATGGGATAATGGAACAGGTAATTCCGTATACTGAGATAACAGTATCCAGACTCGTTTTCGCAATTATAATACTGATTATAGGGTTCGTCTTATCAAAGTATATTGTCAGCATTTTTAGAAGGGGAATACAGAAAACAAAGATTCCGGACCTTACCATCCAATTTCTCACTCATTTTTTAAGTATCCTGCTTTATGTAATTGTTACTCTTGCTTTCTTGAAGAGCCTTAATTTCGATGTGGATAGTTATATAGTAGGAGTTTCTGCAGTGATAGGGCTGGTTCTCGGCCTGGGCATGCAGGATACCCTGACAAACCTGACTGCTGGAGTATGTGTTGCGGCAATCAGACCTATTGACATGGGAGAAACAGTAACCGTAAGTGGACAGACAGGGAAAGTAAAATCCGTAGGAATCATGTCAACCGAGCTTCTGACCCCTGATAACCAGCTTATCACAGTCCCGAACAAACTTGTCTGGGGAAGTTCTATTGTTAATATGACACGTATGCCGACGAGAAGAGTTTCGGTTGATGTAGGAATAAGTTACTCCTCAGATCTTGAAAAAGCAGTAGAGATAGCGCTAAATCTCATGAAAGCACATCCTCTTATCCTACCTGAACCCGAACCTGCAGTAGTAACTACCGAACTTGCCAATTCCTCTATAAATTTGCAGCTCAGGGCCTGGACAAAAACAGCGGATATGGGAACCGTAAAGAATAACCTGACAGCAGGCATATTTGATGCTTATACGAAGGAAGGAATTGAGATTCCGTTCCCTCAGATGGATATAAATATAAAAGAAATTAAACCAAAAGAAGAAACTAAATCAAGAGACAGCGGAAAATGCACAATAGAAAAGGATATAGTGGCGCAGGGAGAAGGGCGCGATGAAGAAATGCTGTATTAACAAGAACCAGCCTATCTTTGAATACCTGCCTCTACCTGCCTGACCACCTTATCTTCAGTTTGTTAACACGTTACATGGAACATTGCAATGATCCTGCCTTCAAGTTCGTTCCAGCGTTCAATTGCCCAGGGAGTCGGAAAAAGTTCTACACCGCACTTGTTTTCCCTGAAAAAATCCTCAGCTTCCTCCGAAAGTTTCACAAAACCTGTCTGCCCGGTTCCGATAATTATTTTCTCGGTTCCTTCCTCATAGATGTACTTTGCTTCCTCAAGCGAGACTTTATGAGAGGTACCATATAGTTCCTTTGACAGTTGTTTTTCTCTTTTTTCGACCTGCCCGTTGAGGCGAATGAGTATGTCATATTTATAGGTCTCTCCATCTACGGTAATTGAACCAAAACTGGTAGAATCAATCTTCGGTTTCATGATTTACCTCTTACTGAAAACAGTATTTTACATTCTACAATTGTGAGACATACTTCATATATCCGTAGGTAATGACAGACTC
>CAYSZA010000043.1:0-14345 GCA_964435275.1 uncultured Methanosarcinales archaeon
AAAAAGCACAGCAACAAATGCAAAAACTGGAAAGAAAAGGGATAAATAATAAGTTTAGGACTTACGCGGTTGAACTGAAAAATCAATAGCATTAAACCTATGACTGTTCAAAACACATCTTTTACTGTAACGGCTATTGTGCTTGTTTTGGATCTCAACTGCGTAAGTCCTAAAGTTATAATACTGAAATTTTCGAAATCTCTTTGAATAAAGGAATAAAAATAATTGACATAATATTATTAGGACTTGCGTGGTTGAACTGAGTAATCAACAGCGTCAAACCTTCAACTGTCTAAAGCATCGATTAATTAGTGATGTCTATTGATCTTGATTTTGAACCTCAAGTGCGTAAGTCCGAATTATATAAAAAATGTCAAACTAAGAAAGAAAATCAAAATTTTAAAAGCTGTCTTGTAACGTACGTTTTCGATCATCTCCCCTCTCGTGACTGCTGAGTATAGCTTAATTTTTTCAGGAGAAAAGCTCTAACAGTTAAGCCATTTTATTAAATTCTAACCTTTGATTCTAACCTTTGATTCTAACCGTTGTATGAATCTCATTCTGATAGAAAGCGAACGGTTAACACAGTAAGGATTCCGAGCATCATGAGTAGAGTCACAGCCAGCAGGGCAGTCGACCACAGCCTTAAATCGTATAACCTCAGTGATTTTCTCGCGCTCTCCGAACTAGACAGAAGTCCTGAGAATAGGGCAAATAATACTATGATTATTAAGCTTACTGATGTCCAGTGATGACCCGTAAGTGTTACCAGCAATTGTCTAAAACCTGGTGATATGTCATGGTAGATGATGATGCAGCCGGTTAAAAAAACAGCTATTGTAGCTGATGCGATGAAAGTTGCTGATCTCTTCATCTCAAGCCTCCGTCCCGATCTTTCCAGCATTTGATATGATCGCTCCCATCAGGAACATCAACAGCACCATAAAGAGCGCCAGGCCAGCAATCATTATAAGAGCGCGCCTGAACTTAGTATCACTCATAAAAATGTCTCTATCGAAAACGGACAAAGTAATTGACAGGGCTAGAACGATTATGGGCAGAAAGACAAATACGTGCTCTTTTGCCTCCATTACAACCTCGTGCGCCCAGGGATATGGACCTGCCAGAATCACGGGTTTTACCTGAGAGCCATAGGAAGTTAAATAGTTGTAACCTCCTGCAATCCAGCACCCTACGGTTACAAAGAATGCAGCCAGATAACTTGCCACCCTCGCCCTGGAGAGCGACCTATCTATCGGGGACCTGAGTTCCAAGATGATCCAGACCAGAGCAAGAGCAACCAGGCCACCAGATATCGAATGCAGGAGGACCACGTTCTTTGTCCCGGCAGTTACACCATTGTACAGGCCCCAGCTGGCATCGATGATCAGAATTGGGGCCAGGGCATATCCCATTATTTTGTGCAATCCCCTGTACCTTGCCCGATTTTTTAAAATCAGGCCTGGAATAACCTGAAGAATCGCGATAAGAAGGATAATCACCCCCAGCTTTCCATGAACAGATGATAATATTGATTCGCCCTCCTGCAACCTTATCCACAAACCGTAGATGAAGGACCCCAGAATGAAGGCTCCAAAGTAAATACCACCCTTTTTATGAAGCTTAAAGAGATTTTCTGAGCTTCGCTTTATTCTTCCTCTAAGCATGGCCCCTGTCGTGAGAGCATAGATCATTAGCAACAGGCTGGTGATAGCTATCAGCGCATGACCTATCCAGTTCTCGTATATCAGGGCAATGCCACCAATAACCAAAACTAAAACCAGACCTGTATATATATCCGGTATCGTTTGCCTTCTGTTTGATTTCTCAGAAATTTGACCCCCCCCATACTACCCTCTTTTCAAAGCCTTCCAGGCATTTTAGCTAGTAGAATGTGATTTTTGTCCCAAAAGAGATCCAAGCTAGATAAGGACGTGAACGGTAGAAAGAATTTGATCGATTGTGCTATGACGGTTAGTCTTTTTTATGAAGAATAGCTTTGACAATGGCGGTTATCTTTAACACATTCAGAGAATGCTGCAATGAGCACGAGATCTGCAGCTCCAGGGCTGAATCCGCCCAGATACAATATCACTATCTCCTGGCTGAATCACCTATATGTCACTTCCATCACCGGTCAACCCTCGTGCTTTTGAACGGCCCCTCAGCCTTATTTCGAGCATGATCCACAGCGCTAGCTATCAGGACATCTAAGACCGCGGATTTTAATATTATCTGCGGATTAATATTATTCATAGATTAATATTATTTGTATAAATTAATACTATATCATTCAAAAAAGTTTTTTCAAAGAGATATTATAATTTATCCGCGTCCTGAAAGATAATACTGTCATATCACAAAAAATCAATGAACTATCACATTTATGCCTTAATGCAGTACAATGATTGTATAATATCGCGGAGTAATATGACGTGCAGTATGGTTGTGTAAGATCAATATGTGGTGTGGTCGTGTAACATGGTTGTGTATGAAGAAATTATCTATATAGCCCTGCTTACACTGCTGGCAAGCCTGATCGGGACTCTGGCCGGATTTGGGATATCCACAATAATGGTACCAGTCCTCCTGATATTCCTGCCTCTGCCTCAGACCCTGCTCCTTGTGGGCATAATTCACTGGTTTAATGATATCTGGAAAATAATCTTATTTCGGAAAGGAATAAGATGGAAACTTTTTCTTGCCTTCGGCCTTCCCGGTATCTTTGCCAGTTTCCTGGGCTCATCTCTATCCCTGAGAATCTCACGGGAGATTCTGTCAAGAGCTTTAGGAGTGTTTCTTATAGCCTATGTGCTCTTCATCATCTTCAACAAGACCTTCAAACTGAGCCAGAAATTATCGGTTGCCATGTCCAGTGGAGCCCTTACCGGATTTTTTGCAGGCATCTTCGGTATAGGCGGGGAAATAAATGCCGTAGCTCTAAGCGCTTTCAACCTGGAGAAGGCCATTTATGTCGCAACCGCTGGCGCTATATCTTTTATGATTGATTCTACGAGGATAGCAACCTATGTAAGCGGAGGCGTCAGGCTTGAACCTGTTCTTCTATCAGGCTTTTTGATCTTTATACCTGCATCTTTAATTGGGGCAATGCTTGGGAAAAAAGGAGTTGAGAAAATCCCTCAGGAAAAGTTCAGGAACTTTGTGGCAATTTTCATATTTTTGTTAGGCCTGAAACTGGTGTTGTTTCCGTAACTTAATAGCAGCCTTTGCTCTATAGTTCTTTACACGCTCTTCTCTATAGTTCTTTACACGCTCTTTATGAGTTCTGGCTTCCAAACGTTCTTTACTTTTTAGTTTCTCATTTATTCTATGGTTTTTGGCTTTCCTTTCTGTTTACTTTTTGTAACCTCTATACCTCTTACTGAGTTTTCCAGGAAATTTTTGCCTCGAGATCAACGTTAAAATACTAGCAATGAGTTTGATGGTTTACCTGTTCAAAACTGTGAAATAGGACTTACGCGATTGAACTGAAAAATCAATAGCATTAGACCTTCAACTTTCTAAAACACTAAACCATTTACAATCTCAATTGTGCTTGATTTTGTGCTTCTAGTGCGTAAGTCCTATGAAAATAATAAGAGTTGTTGGATAAGCTAAAGTGAGCTAGGAAATATTTAGCCATATTGGATATTTCAAGTTGATATTTTTTAATATTGGATTAAATATTTTATTATCTGCACCGAAAATTCGATTTGGGGTCTATAAATCAGTGCAGAACTTTCATGTACCTGCTTAATTCAAGGGAAAAAAACTTCGCACAGGCCTATTAAAATTAACAAGTAGGATTTACATATGTCAGAATGGCAGAGTGGCTATGCTTCCGGCTGCAACCCGGAATTATGTGAGTTCGATTCTCACTTCTGACTTGGAAAAATCACTTAAAAAAGAAAAGTCGTCTGTCTATGTAACTCTCTTATCTTCAGAAGAGATAATCTATTGATTGTCCTGCTGAAATTAACGGCAAGAAAAACGATTTTAATTGTTGCCGGAGTCTAAAAATAAAAGTGGGGCATTCCCCACCAGTTTTAATTAAAGATTATCTTCCAGATTTGATGAACTTATTAGCATCCACTGATTAGCACTTTTCATTCTTTCCTGTTGACAAACAGTCTGCTGTTTCTTTCAACCATTCTGCCGACTTACCGTCTTCTGCTCTGTTCATCATGTCAATGTTCGTTTTTGCCCCTGTAAGGTACTCACGGGCCTGCATGTCTTCTGCTCTGTTCATCATATCCATATTCATTTTTTCCCCTGTAAGGTACTCATGGGCCTGCATCATCTGTTTCATCATTTCCATCTTAGATTCTTTGGTTGCAGTCTCAGGGGTCCTCATGTGCATTTCGTGAAGTTTCATGGCTTTCTCGAGACAGAGGCAAATGCATTCCATGTTGGCCTGGGTTAAGCCGACCTTTTGACCCATCTTGCCTGTATAGCAGCTTTCGTTAGCTAACTTCTCTTCCATCATAGATTCCAGTTTCTCTTTTTTAGCCTCTTTTTCTTCCATCATGGATTCCATTTTCTCTTTTTTGGCCTCTTTCTCTTCCATCATAGATTCCATTTTCTCTTTTTTAGCCTCTTTTTCTTCCATCATGGATTCCATTTTCTCTTTTTTGGCTTCTATCTCTTCCATCATTGAACTCTTCATGGTTTCATTGCATGATTTCTCTCCCATTCTCATTGAGTCCATCATCATGGCACACATCATCTTTTCCCTGGGTGAAGGTTCACACATTTCACTGGATGAAGGCTCACACATCTCACTGGCTGAGTCTTCTTCAAAGTCCATCATCATTTCCAGATCCAGATCCTTTCCTTCAAGGCATTCCCTGGCCCGTACCATCTGGTTCATTAATCTCATCTGGGACTCATCGGTTGCCGCTTCAGGCCTCTTAAGGTCCATTGCATGAAGTATCATTGCTTTTTTAAGCCAGAGAGTTGTAAGGTCAACATTTTCCTGGGGGAGACTGGCATTTTTAGCCATCTCCATGTTCATACCTTCTCCTGCAAGGTACTTCTTTGCACGCATCATATTGGCCATTAATCTCATCTGGGACTCATCGGTTGCGGTTTCAGGATTCTTAAGATGCATCTCATGGAGTTTCATGGCTTTTCCAAGCCAGAGTGAACAAAGATTAAGCCTTGTTTGGGCTGAAATAACGTAAGGTTGTTCATATTCTGCTGACGCATAGCCTCCCTTTTTGTTCATCATGTCAATAATTGCTTTTTTCCCTGTAAGGTATTTGTTAGCCTGCATCATCTGGTCCATCATTTCCTGCTGAGACTCTCTGGTTGCAGTGCTTGGGTTCATAAGGTGCATTTCGTGAATTTTTATAGCTTTCTCAAGACATGGATTGGCGCAGGCAATCATGGAATCCATCATGGTTTCATTGCATGCTTTCTCTCCCATCATCATGGAATCCATTGTCATCTCTTTGGATGGAGTCTCACACATTTTGCTTTCTGCGCATTCTCCCATTCCAGACTGCATCATACTTTTGTTGTCGGAGCAAGAAACCATCTTGTCTTTTTGCTCCATCATGTTCCCCTGACCCATCGTACTTCCTGCAATAGGCTGTACGAGTGCAGTTACTATTATTCCTATGAGTGCCAGTAATAATACTGGCTTTATTATTCCGGATTTTATCATTTTATTCTCCCCATTTATTTCCCAAGTTTATTAAATTTAAAAATACCACCGCATATTCATTTATCCAAATAATATAAAAGCATTATTATAATAAATGTATTTCCAGAGTTAATCTTTTACAAGTAAAATAGTACTTAAAAAATTATTGAAGTTTATTGACTTTTCAATTTGTCAATAAATTTCCAAACTGTTACTCTATATTGTCCGCTTTTATTACTTGGATCCAAAGTTAACAGTACCATCTCTGGACTCAAGATTTACACTGACATATTCACTTCATCAGAAAACAGATAAATTGGAGTTTTTTTGTAAAAGAGGACAGTTATCTCATTGTCATCTGTAGACTAAGATTCAACCTGTGACGTTTATGTAACCAATAAACCACCCGTGCGTGGGAGTTATCCGCAAGCTCTCTTCCAGAGCCAATCAGGCACATCAAGGAACAAAAAAGAGAAAATAGTAGAACTTAAGGGCTCGTACCCTGCTTCCCGCACAGCAGCCTTGATTTTCTCCAGGTTTATTCTGGCCTCTTCGAACCCACAACTGCCCCTTTTGTTTTCTATTCACGTCACTTCAGTTACGCCCCGGATGATAGCAATATCTCTCCCAACCCTTTTACCGACTCAAGATATCCTCAGTCACTTCGAATTATAGCAACAATGGCTATCAGGACCGAAGCTCCGATTCCAGCCAGACCGACCCATGAAAAAGTACCTCCGTTTAACAGGATATAGGCTGAGATAATAAGCAGGACATCAAGGTAGAGTTCTTTCGAAAAAACGGTTTTCCTGCTTTCTTCCTGCTTTAAGGTAAGGAATTTGTCCCCCATTTCTTCCATCTTGTCGGCGACCTCCCTAATAGCAGCCCTCAGTTCAGCCTTTTCGTCCACGGGCTCGGTGGAAAATTCGATATGAATGGCAGGCCCTTTTGGCTCATTAAGCTTTTTATAAGCATCCATGAGCACGGGGATTGCGATAGTTTTAATATTGTATCTCGGGTCCAGTTCCAGGCAGACTCCTTCTATAAGCAGGATCGCCCTCTGCAGCGTTGAAAATTCCCCGGGCAGCCGGATATCATACTTCAGGCCGAGCTTGGCGTAGTTGTCACTCTGCCTGCCTTCAAGCCCGTAGTTCTGGTTTGCAATCAGGCTGTCCATGTCTTTCCTGAGCCTGTGGATATCCACTTCCCGCGCATCCGCACCCCCTATTTTCAGGAAACCCTGGGTTGCTCCTTCCACATCCCTGTTGTTGATGGCGTAATAAAACTCCAGCATGTGCTTCTGGAGTTCCTCATCGATACTGCCTACAGCCCCGAAATCGATGAAGGCTATGGTATCGTTTTCCTGAACCAGCATGTTACCCCCATGAGGGTCAGCGTGGTAAAAGCCATCGATATAGACCTGCTTAAGGTAGCTTTTGGTAATGGTGCGCGTATACTCCGATTTCTTGCTCTGGGGCACAGGCATATTAATTATGTCTTTAATCTGCGTTCCCTGGATGTATTCCATTGTAAGGACATTGGCTGAACAGTAGTCAGGATAAATCTTAGGCACAGCCACATTTTTCACGTTCTTGAAATTGTCCTCAAAACGCCGCATGTTGACGACTTCGGTCCTGAGGTCAACCTCACGGGTAAGCATCTCCCGGATCTCAAGTAAAAAAGCATCGATATCGAAATTACTTCCCAGGCCAAGCACCCTTCGCATGACAGGCTTGAAGTCTTCCAGGATGGAAAGGTCGATATTTATGATATCAATGAGATTCGGGCGAAGAATCTTTACAGCAACCGGTTTACCTTCCAGAACCCCCCTGTAAACCTGCGCAATCGAGCCGCAGGCAATGGGATCGGGATCAAAGCTGTCAAAAATATTAATAAATGCTTTTGCTTTTCTCTCCCGTGAAGCCTTAAGTTCTTCTTCCGTCTTTTTCCTGTTCCGCTCTTCACGTGTCTGATATTCGCAAACGCAGGCAAGATCCAGGGATTCAGCCATCTCTTCAAAAGGCACCGGCTTGACCTTATCCTGAAGGTTTGACATCTCTACGACATAAGGCTGGGGAACAAGATCAGGCCGTTTGCTCATGGTCTGCCCCATTTTTATGAAAGTCGGCCCGAGCTCTTCGAAAGCCTGCCTGAGCTTTACTGCCGTCTGCCTGTTTTCGAGATCATAAGTACAGGTACATTCGGAATTTGAGATATAGTCAGTGCGCAAATCCCTATAGAGTTCAGGAATAAGATTGTATTTTAAAAGAACCCTGGTAACCTCAAGGTACCGCTTTGTCTTCTCCAGCATCCGTAAATAAAAAAGATTTGTTAATTTATATATCTATTTTATGCCGTTTTGGATTTAAGTGGAAACTTGTGGGCTCTAGTGAAAAATTGCTCCAAGAAGTTTTAAGGAATTAAAAATAGTTTTAGAAAATCAGTTATTTGAAACTGATATTGGTTTGAATTTTTCAAGTTCCTGCGCTAGATTGCTTGGGAGTTCGCTTATTTTATACTCCTTGCCTTCAATTTTATTATTCAAAGCTTCAAGGGATAAATCAAAATACATTTCATCAGCTTGGCCTTCAACAACGATATAAACTTTATCAACTCTGCTCGATCCTTTTTTGCATGCGGGAAACCAGAACCGCATTCCAGGAATAAGAAAATGATTTAACATATCCGTCACAAGTATCTTATTGAGATGACACCGCATTTTGAAAGTCTTGATTATATCAAAAATTCGTATAATTCACGGATTTGCCAGATAGTACAGGAAAGAAAAGCTGGGAAGAAGATAGTTGGCACTTTATGCCTTTTCGTGCCTGATGAGATCATCTTTGCAGCAGGTGCTGATCGTGTTATTCTCTGTGGAGGTAAAAACGATACCGTATCCATAGCAGAGCAGTATTTGCCCAGAAATATCTGTCCTCTTGTCAAGTCTTCCTTTGGGTCAATTGTTAATAACGGTTGCTCGGGCGTAAGATCCTGCTCTCACTTCAGCCTCGTAGATGTGATCGTCGCCGAGAATACCTGTGATAGTAAAAAAAAGATGTATGAATTACTTGGGGATTATATCCCTACTTATGTACTCGATCTCCCGCAGAGACCTGATAGCCCTGAAGCCATAAAATATTTCCTGGGAGAACTTAACAGGTTCAGGGGCGTAATGGAACAGTTGACGGGTAATAAGGTCACTGATGAGCGGTTAAAGAAGGAAATAAAATCCCTGAACGAGACAAGACAGCTGCTTCACAGGCTCTATGACCTGAGAAAAGCAGATCCTCCAGTGATCAGTGGCCTGGACATCCTGAAGGTCATGCAGAAGCAGTACTTCCTCTCGCCTGAAGAATTTAAAAAATCTCTTCTCATGCTCATCAGTGAAGCAGAACAGGTTAAAGTGGACTATCCACACAGGCCCAGAATAATGATCTCCGGTTGTCCGATGGCCGGTGGCAACACAAAAGTATCGGAAATAATAGAGAGTAGAGGCGGCGTTATAGTCGTGGAGGAAAGCTGTACAGGCACAAGATCTTTCTGGGACCTGGTTGACGAAAACAAAGACCCGACGACTGCACTGGCTGAGCGTTATATCAAAATACCCTGTTCCTGCATGACGCCTAACGACAGGCGTATAGATAATATTCTGGAACTTGCAAGCGAGTTTAAAGTCGATGGTGTGGTGTATTATACCCTGCAGTTCTGCCACGGATATAACATCGAGAAGTATAAGGTACAGCAGGCCCTGAAAAAAGCCGGAATACCTATGCTTTCTATCGAGACAGACTACAGCGGCTCGGACATCGAACAGATCGGACTTCGGGTGGACGCTTTTATGGAGATGCTTTCGTGATCTCAGCGGGAATAGATTCTGGTTCGGCTACTACAAAAGCCGTCCTTCTTAACAGTGATAAAATAGTCGCCAGCGTAGTACTGCCAACTACATTCGATTTGTTGTCCGCTGCCGAAAATGCATATAAAAAGGTGCTAGCCGATGCCGGAATTGATAAAGACTGCGTGAGCGGAGTGTATGCAACCGGGTATGGAAGGAATAGCGTAAAATTTGCCGACAAAACTATCAGCGAAATTACCGCTCATGCAATGGGCGTTTATTACCTTTACCCTGATGTCAGTGGAATTATTGACATCGGAGGCCAGGATAGCAAGATTATCTCGGTTAATGGAGGTAGAGTAACTGATTTTTTAATGAACGACAAGTGCGCGGCCGGCACAGGTAAATTCTTAGAATACACGGCAAAAGCGCTCGAGGTGCCGTTAGAGGAATTGGGGCCTCTGGCATTAGTCTCGGAAAAGCCTGCAAGTATAACAAGTATGTGTACCGTGTTTGCTGAGTCAGAGGTTATATCTCTTCGGGCAAGAGGGTTTAAAAAAGAGGATATTGCGGCAGGACTCATTGAAAGTATAGCCAGAAGAGTTGCAATCATGGTCCGACAGGTTGGATTAAAGCAGAACCTGGTTTTCGTGGGGGGAGTGGCAAAGAACGCCGGGATTAAGGTATTTTTGGAAAAAGAATTGGGCACCTCACTCTACGTACCCCCTGAGCCGCAGATAACGGGAGCACTTGGAGCTGCACTGTACAGCGTTAGTAAAAGCTAACTAAACTTGCTTTACTTATTTTCGACAAAATATATAAGTTTTTTCAGAGTACTCAAGCAGTAAATTTAAGAGTTACCAATTTCATATGATATTTAAAAGACATATTAAAAACGGCTGTGTAAGCCATAAACCTACGTAGTCAACACTTTTGTTGATGTGAATAGTTTCTTAATTATTCATAGGTAATTTTTTTAATTAGTTCAGGCATTAACTATTTTGTGATAAAAGAAATTTGGCTTAAATAAAGAAGAGGAAGGAGAGGAAGATCAGCCTCAAAAACATTTTATGGACATGGAATTGCCACTCATTTCTACTATTAAATTATTACCTTATATTTTTACTATTAATTTATTCATTAGTTGTCGATTAAGGAATCTCTTCTCTCCATATTTTTACCATTTTGAACCCAAATTTGACAGAAGCACACATTTTATAATGTCAAAATGGGCTTCATGCTTCTGTTTTCTTTATACAATTCAAAATTTTGTCTTGCATCTTACGATTTTCTGACATCTCTCATTTTACTGAAATTTTGTGTGTCAATGCAACGTGTTTTGTGTAAGAAAATACTGTATTAATTAGCAGAATCTGTCAAATTAGGGTTCTGAGATATTAACTTGAAGAAAATATAGTCTGCAATAACGTTATGAAGCTAACTACTTTTATTTTCCGTTTAGTTGTCGAGCATCCTGGAAGTAAGACTGCGTTTCCGATGAGTTCAGTCCGGTAACAAAAAATGCTTTCCTGAAATTAAGGTAATAATCGTCGTATTTGTCGCGTTTATGCGCATCTTTGAAAATTGCTTGCTGAGAATTGGGATACGAATTGCTAGTCCATTTACCCTTCTGCTTGTTAAAGTCCTGGTCTTCCGTGCCGGACCATACCATGACTTCACCGGTATAATTTGACCGGTTCAGGCTAAAATGTGGAGTTGGGATTGTACCATCAGCATTAGCTTTTAAAAAGTCAGTAAGGATAACTCTGGTCCATTCATACATTAAATTTACTTCCTGAGGAGAAGCAGGATTATACTCCTTTAGATCCGCACCTGTCAACTCATATATCCTTACCTTTACCTCCAGTTCGGAGGGAATGCCAATTATGAAATTAACTAAAGGAAAGTTGTAGGGGGGATTAATCCATTTTTTAAAATACAGATATTTATCCTTTAATTTCGACCCTTCAACCTGGCTTTCAACGATTCTGGTTTGTGATTCTTTATCACCTTCCAGACCTAATTTGAACATAGTAAATGCTAGAGATGTCCTTGTCTCATTCTGGGATAAAACAAAATAGGCTTTTGCTGCTTCTGGATTCTGCTCATATAAATTACTGGCAAAAGTTACGTTATGTTGTTGTGCTATATCTGGAGCTCCGCTAAATTCGATAAGTGCACGAGAAACATGGGAACCGTATTTTTCTAGGTATTGCTGAACTAGAAACCCTCCGCCTGATCCACCATAAAGCATTATTCTTCCATCAGGGGGAAGAAGTCCCTTTTTTTGCACATCCTGCCTTACAGCTTCTATATCTTCAATTTGCTGGGACGAGCCATATAACTTTAAAGCAAGACTATAGTTTACTGTCCCGTTTTTGTTGTAGACCTCCGGAAACAATGTTGGACTAACTCCACGGTTGCCAATGAGTACATAAGAAAGTCCTTCAAGGTTATTTTCAAAATACTCAAAATCATCTGGAGAATTAATCATTCCCACGGCTTCCTGCTGGTTATCAAAAAGCCAGAAAATCACTTCTTCACCCTGCTTAAAGTTAGGGCTCAGGATATAAAAATCCGTGAAATTTCCTCTGGAAGGGTCATTATGATCAACTGGTAATTGTAAATAGTAGTGATGACTATCTGGTGGCATCTCTGAATAGTAACTTCCAGCAGCAAGTCTTGTAGTGGGCACAGAAGTAAATTCTTTGTATTCATAATATCCACATACAAGGATTCCTATAAAAATGACTAACAAAATGAATTTGAAAAACTTAAGACTTTTTATTTTATACTTCAACTTGATAGCCCCATCCATTATTGGTTTCATACAGAGACTGTACGTCTGATCTTCACTTTGTATGGATAATTCAAAATCCAATGTCCAGATCTTAGATGAATATATTTTGAAAAAAGCTCTATTCCGGTGACTTTTATCGTTTTAATAATTTCAATTACTACGATTAAACATACTCTGGTTATCGTACAAACATCTGCAGAAAATGCAATCTATTAATTGACAGTAATTCTTAACGAACGTAGAGTTTAAAAAACTTTTGAAATTGTAATAAATGTCACTTGATAGCAGTATAAAATCCATGTGCGATAAGAAAACATCAGGCTTGGATGATATGAAATTAAATCAGAGTCTTAGAGCAGGATAACCATTTCATTACCCTTTTACTTTTTATCTCATTTGGGATTTATTTTTTAAAAGTAAACCGCAAAGCATCCAGAGTATTCTCAAAACCAAATATTGTATACAGTATGGAGTAATTACCTTTCTTAACTCATTTTTGCCATAACTCAGTGGAAATATGCATTTACATTTAGTGAAATTTTACTTTTAGTGAAATAAGCCGTACAATTCGATAGCCAGTAAAATTACAAAAACTTTCATGGTTTTGCCCTTATTTTCCTGAAAACATCCTTAAAAGCCAGTTTTTTTGCTTCCTTAATGTTAAACCTGGCTTCCACTATATTCCTAGCAGTATTTCGAGTAGCATGGTCTCCGAGCAGAAAAAACAGAAAAGGATCTATGAGGTGCTCAAAAAGATCAATAACCGGGTTACTGCTGTGCATATGTTCAAGGGCTACTAACTCTCCTGAAGGCTTGAGGACTCTTCTCATTTCTTTAAGAGCTTTCACAGGATCGGGGACTGTACAAAGGACAAAAGTCGTGACCACGTAATCGAAGCTGTTATCCGGAAATTCAAGCTGTTCGGCATCCATAAGATACAGAGTAATATTTTTCATGTATTCGGCTTTTTCTCGGGCTCTCCTGAGCATCTCTTCACTTTTATCGATCCCTATGACCCGGCAGCCTGCCGGATAATATTTCAGGTTTCTTCCGGTGCCAATCCCGACTTCCAGGACTTTTCCGCTCAGGCCTGAAAGTGCCTCTTTTCTCCATTTCCGGAAAAAGAGAAGTTCCAGGGGCAGGTCTATCAATTCATAAACGGGTGCGATTCGGTTATACTTTGAGGTCACGGACATTAAACAAATTTACGCTTTCCTCATGATTAGCTTTTTTGGAATATGTAAGCAGGATTTTCATATTATCGGAAGCTGTTTAAATTAAGTTGTTAAAATCTTTCTGAATTACCTGGCAGTTCTCTGGAAACAACTCTCTTTACGGTTTTGCCCTGATCTTCTTGAAAACATCCTTGAAAGCCAGATTTTTTGCTTCCTCAATAACAAATCCAGCCTTTTCTATATTTCTCATCGTGTCTCGGGTCATATCATCTCCGATAAAGAAAAACACGATCGGATTGATTAAATCCTCAATGCGGGCAATAAGCGGGTTGCTGCTGCGCATATGTTCAAGGGCTATGAGTTTCCCTGAAGGTTTAAGGATTCTTCTCATTTCTTCAAGAGCCTTTACAGGGTCAGGAATCGAACAGAGGACAAAAGTCGTAACCACGTAATCAAAGCTGTTGTCCGGAAAATCGAGATGCTCAGCGTCCATAAGATAAAGAGTAATATTCTTCATGCTGCTGGCCTTCTTGCGGGCTTTTTCAAGCATCCCTGCGCTGTTATCTATCCCGATTACCGAACAGCCTGCCGGATAGTATTTAAGATTCCTTCCGGTTCCCACCCCGACTTCCAGAACTTTGCCGCTCAGGTTTGAAAGGATTTCCTCTCTCCACCTGCCGTAAAGAGAAAGCTCTATCGGCAATTCTATGATATCATAAATCACTGAGATCCGGTTATACTTCGAAACCACAGACATTAAGTGAACTTACGCTTTCCCTACGATTAGCTTTTTTGGGATACCGGAGAAACTTAGCAGGTCAGTAACCAAGAACAGAAAATAAGATAGAATAGGATAGAAAATAAGATAGAATAGGATAGAAAATAGGA
>CAYSZA010000044.1:0-14200 GCA_964435275.1 uncultured Methanosarcinales archaeon
ACCAAAAGTATATAATATTTGAGATTTTCTTGAAGTCCGTCTATTGTCTCCCTGGAATGCGCAGGTTTTCGGTTCTCTGACCATTACGTGTAGCTGGATTAGAGGCTAAGCTTATAGAATTCCTTATTAATTGACGGAACTTCTTATTAATGGCACAGGATCTTTTATTACTAGAGCAGGATTCTTTATTAGTACAACATAATTCTTTATTTACAGTAATATAGCGACCACCCAAAAAAGAGTTAATATCATGCTTGAACGATTGAAAAGCTCACTCATTAATTCTCCTGTGATTAAGCGAGGAGAATACAACTACTTTATACATCCGATCTCGGACGGCGTACCTTCCATAGACCCTCGCCTGGTTGAGGAAATCTCGGATTATATCCTTACGATTACCGACATGGAGAAAGTTGATACTATTGTTACAGTAGAGGCTATGGGCATTCCTGTAGCAAATGCACTTTCCCTGAAAACAGGGATTCCTCTGACTATTATCCGGAAGCGTCCCTATTTCCTTGAAGGCGAGGTGGAACTTTCTCAGAGCACAGGATATTCGAAAGGAGTTCTCTATATAAACGGGCTCAAGAAAGGGGATAGAATAATTATCGTGGATGACGTAATCAGTACTGGCGGAACACTGGTAGCCCTCGCAAAGGCCCTGAAAACTATGGGTGTAGAGGTCCTGGATGTAATTTCCGTTATCGGACGTGGGACTGGCTATTTACAATTGAAGGAGCTCGGGATTGAGCCCAAAATTCTCGTTACAATCGACGTGAGCGAGAAAGGTGTGGAGATTAAAAATGTCTTTGGGGACAAGTGAAGCATTTGACTTGAGGCCTGACTATATTATAAGTGTAATAACAAAACTGGGAGCGAAAACCGTAGGTTTCCAGTTTCCTGAGGGGCTCAAAAGAAAAGGCCCGGAGCTTGCAAAAAAGGTTGAGGAAGCCACCGGCGCTGAGATCATTATCTCTGGAGACCCATGTTTTGGGGCATGTGATCTGGATAGAACCCTTCTCAATCAGGTCGATATTCTTTTCCATTTCGGGCATGCCGAGCTGGAAGACACGAAACTTTCCGAAAAAGTCTATTTCATAGAAACGCGCTCTGCAGTTGACATTCGGCCTGTTGTTGAAAAGGCAATTCCTGAACTTAAGGGGCAGGTTATAGGGCTGATTACTACTGTCCAGCACGTCCATAAACTTCCTGAAGCCTGCGCTGTCCTCAATGCAAACGGAAAGACCTGCATAATCGGGCGAGGGGACTCCAGGCTTGCATATCCGGGCCAGGTACTCGGCTGCAATTTTTCGGCAGCAAGAGACGAGGTTTGTGACGAATACCTGTATATCGGAAGTGGAGACTTCCATCCTTTAGGGGTGGCCCTTTCTACAAAAAAGCGGGTTCTTGCAGCCGATCCATTCTCAGGGGAAGTTCGCGAGGTAGATCCTTCAAGAATCCTTCGTCAGAGGAGCGCGGTAATTGCAAAGTCACTGGATGCAGATGTTTTCGGGATAATCGTCTCAAGCAAAAATGGGCAGGAGCGAATGAAACTGGCCTCCGCTTTAAAAGCACTTGCGAAAAAGCATGGAAAAGAAGCACATCTGATCCTGATTGATCTTGTAACTCCTGACCAGCTTCTCCAGTTCAAGGTAGATGCTTTCGTGAATACTGCCTGTCCGAGGCTTGCAATCGATGAGGTAGGGCGTTTTCCCTCTCCAATGCTTACACCTCAGGAATTTGAGATCGTGCTTGGAGAACGGGACTGGGAGAACCTTGTGCTCGACGAAATTACCGAGGAGCCTGTGTAATTTTTACTGTCGGCTCTGAAATATGTATAATAAACATTAAAATATATAAATAAAGAATTAAAATATAAGTAAATAAAGAATTAAAGTCGATGGAATGAAACAAAGAAAACTTGAAATGCTGCTTGAAGAACTGGAAAATTTTTCCAATCCTGAACTTGAGCTGGAACAGTACCAGACGCCTCCTCTTCTGGCTGCTGAGCTTCTTCATTTTGCTTATATGCAGGGGGATCTTGACGATACGGTACAGGATCTGGGCTGTGGTACAGGAATCCTTGCAATCGGGGCGAAGCTTCTCGGGGCCAGGAAGGTTGTGGGATATGATACGGACCAAAAAGCTCTTGAGATCGCAAAAAGAAATGCGGGAAAACTTGGAGTCGAAGTCGAGTTCGTGCTATCGGACATTACCGACATTACAGGGCACGTAAAAACTACGGTTATGAATCCTCCTTTTGGGGCAAGAGTGAAAGGCAGGGACAGGCCTTTTCTTTCGTCAGCATTAAGAACAAGTGAAGTAATATATTCAATTCACAACCGCGGAAGCCTTGCTTTTATCCAAAAGTTCATTAAGCCTGCAGTCATTACACATTCCTACGTTGCAAAATTCCCTATAAAACGAACCTTTGATTTCCATAAAAAAGAAAGAGAGGTTATTGAGGTCGAGATCTACAGGATTACGGTCTCCGGATAATCCAGACAGTACAGTTTAAGGCATTGGATTTTATAGTGCCAGTGTCAGGGCTTTACCTTAATGGGCTGAAGAGAACACTGCTTATAAGAAGTATGCCTGTGTGTACCAAATTATACGGTGGTCAATAGGGATAAAAATGGCAGATAATATGAATTTGATAATCTTTCCCCTCTCCTGAGGCTGATTATCTGTCGATTGGATGGCTGCCGGTATTCGATTGGATGGCTGCCAGTATTCGATTGGATGGCTGCCAGTATTCTACACTATTGATAGTTACTGCAATTACGATTTATATTGGCTATTAACGATAATTCAAATGAGGGATCATGATTAGAATCCGAAAAAGTAAAACTACGAGGAAGAAACTGACTGGCCCGAGCGAAGGAAAGCCAGTTGCCGAAAAGGCGGCTCAAATCGCTTCAGAAAGCAGGGACCAATTCAAAGGCCAGTCCAGAGATCAGTTTAAGGCTCAGCCCAGGGAACAGGCCAGGGAACAGGTTAAAACTCAACCCCGGGAACAGCCCAGAGATCAATTTAAGGGCCAATCAAGAGATCAGTTCAGGGGTCAGTCCAGAGACCAGTTTAAAGGTCAGCCCAGGGAACAATCCAAGGACCAGTTCAGGGGAGACCAGAGTAAGAAAAGAAGGTTCCCTTACCCGAAAAAAGCTCCAAGGGAAAGGACGGATATGCCTGAGTCCAGGGTCTCCGAACCCGGAACTCCGGAAGAAGAGCTTGAAAAAGGAGGTTTTGTTCTCCCTGGAGAACTCGTTGGAACTACAGAGGAGTTCAGGTCAGGAGAGGGAACAACCGTATCTGCCGGAGACATTTACTCCACAGCTACCGGAAACGTAGTTATTGACCGAAAAGTAAGAATAGTATCGGTCAGACCAAGCACGCTCACTCCGAATATCCTTAAAGTAGGGGATATTGTTTATGGAAAGATAACTGATGTGCGTGAATCCGGGGCAATGGTGGAAATAGCAGGAATTGAAGGCAAGGAAGACAGGGAAATTGTCAATGTGCGCCCTGGAGATATCCATGTGTCAAATGTGCGGGACTCTTACGTTAAGAGACTTTCAGACGAATTCAGGCCCTCCGATATAATCAGGGCAAGAGTTATCGATGTTGAGAGAATGCGCCTGACAACAGCTGAAGATTCCCTTGGAGTTGTCAAAGCCTACTGTTCAAACTGCAGAGGAGAACTTGTGCTTGAAGGGAAAAAGCTTAAATGCCCGGTCTGCAATATGACTGAAACCCGCAAAATCTCAACCGAGTACGGGAAAGGGATCCAGTAAATTTCTTTTTCCACGCAGGTATGGGCTTCTTCACTGCCGATTATTCGATTATATTATTCACCATTCACAGGTGACCACCAATGGAACTGAACATTCTTTCCAAAACAGACAACGAGCTTGAAGTTGAGCTCAAAGGCGAGACACACACCCTTCTCAATATGCTTAAGGATCTCCTGATTAGAGATGAGAGGGTTGAAGTTGCCTTTTATGATATGAAATATGTTAGCATCAGTGAGCCGATCCTTTACATCAAAACCAATGGTGCGAACCCCATTGAGGTCCTAAAGGACGCTGCTTCGAAAATAATTGCTCAGTGCGATGAGTTTACCGATGTCTTTAGCAAGGCAGTAAACGCCTGAAATCTCTGAAAAATGACTGCTTAACGCCTTCTTAAGGCGTTTTGCTTTTTTCCTGCAAGTCAGGAATCTTTTCAGTAGGGGGCTCCTGATAGTTATCCAGTGAGCTTCGACTATATTCAAATATCAGGAATTTCTGGAATACTTTTTTATGAATTCTATGCGTATGCTGGATAAATAGAAATCTCAAATATGGGGTAGTCTCTCCGGAAGTATTAACTGATAGGATATATCAACTGGATAAGATACCAACTGGATAAAATACCAATTGGATAAGATACCAACTGGATAGAATATGTCGATTCTTTTTAGTTTAGGGAAATGCATCCTGCATCGCAGCTTAAAAAATCATAAACTAACTAACCTGTAACTAATATTGAGGTATGAAAGAAAATGAAACTTGACGACTCATCCCTTCAGAAGTTCGGTTTTATAAAAAGAGAGACCCTTGGCAGCATAAACATTGACCCTCTTCAGACAGGCGGGCTTTTGACCGGGGCTGCAAAGCAGGCTCTTATAGAATGGGGAGACGGATATTCTGTATGTGATTTCTGCGGAGGGGTTCTGGACCAGATTAAAAAGCCTCCGATTCATGACTTCGTACATCAGGCCCTCCCTGAGTTTCTCGGCTGTGATGAAGCAAGGGTCACAAACGGAGCACGGGAATCCAAGTTTGCTGTCATGCATTCTATTGGAAAGCCAGGGGACTGGATTGTGCTTGACGGGCTTGCCCATTACTCTTCATATGTTGCAGCCGAAAGAGCAGGCCTTAACATCAAAGCCGTACCACATTCAGGTAGCCCCGATTATTATCTTGATCCTGAAGGATATGCCACGGCAATTGAAGAGGTTACAAAGGAAAGTGGAAAACCACCTGCTCTTGCACTCGTAACATATCCGGACGGGAGCTATGGGAACCTGCCCGATGCAGGAAAGATAGCATCTGTCTGCCATGAATACGATATCCCCCTTCTTCTGAACGGCGCATATGCCGTCGGAAGAATGCCGGTATCTGCAAAAGAAATAGGTGCCGACTTTATTGTAGGCAGCGGGCATAAATCGATGGCTGCATCGGGACCTGTCGGAGTTCTCGGGGTAAGTGAAGAATATGCTCCTGTGGTGTTCAGGAAATCCAAACACAGCAAGGTAAAAGAAGTCGAACTTCTGGGGTGTACGGCAAGAGGTGCTACTGTTATGACCCTAATTGCTTCTTTCCCGGATGTCGTAAGGCGTGTTCGAAACTGGGATCAGGAGGTAGAAAACGCTCGCTGGTTCTCGACAAGGCTTGAGGAAATGGGCTTTATACAGCGCGGACAGAAACCCCATTCTCATGATCTCATGTTCTTTGAAGCGCCACGCTTCTATGAGATCTCCGAGAAAGTCAAGAACGGAAGATACTTCCTTTACAGGGAACTCAAAGAGCGCAATATTCACGGCATTAAATCCGGGCTCACCAAATATTTCAAACTCAGTACATTCGGCCTCGGAAAGGAAAAACTGGAAGCTGTTGCGGACGCTTTTGAAGATATCCTGAAAAAATATGAGGATATTTAAGGCCGTTTAAGTCGAACAATGTTTGATGTTCTGGAGATTACGATTCAGGTTCACGGTCCTGATCATGAATCTCCTCTATATTCTGAAGCAGATAATTCAAAGATTTCGGAGCGAAAAGTGTGAAAAAAGTGTATTTTCGGAATTATCTGTCAAATTCATCCGCTGAGTTCAGCTATTTTTACTTTTTTAGCTCCACATTTTCCATGTACCCTTCTCCTCTGGGAGTCAGGACATAATATGTAACTCCTTCACTTTCTTCTTTTTCAATACAGAGGGTACTTTCCAGCATATTGAGGTTGTAACTTGCCTGGGAGTCCGTGAGCTTGAACTCTGTTTTTATTTCTTCTAAAGATTTTTTCTGTTCAATCAACGCTTTAAGGATATTCCTGCGGACTGGGTTTTGCAGGGCATTAAGGCAGGCCTTGTGGTCTTCGGTCATATCCTCTTTCATCCTGCCTTCCTTTTTCATTTTCGCAACCCATTCTTCTTTTCTTTTTGCGGCTTCCTCGGGAGTCATATTTGGTCATTAATATATCAACCTGAGTATCTAAATAATTTTGCTAGATGCAAAAATTGTAAAATAGCCAAGCTGGTTCAGCTATAAATAGCATTATTTCTAATTTTCTGCCATGAAACAGAATCCTGAACTTGAATCCATTGAACTGCTTGCAAAAATAATCCTCACTGCCGCCCGGACAGCTCCTAAAGGAAAAGGTATTGATGACATTATAACCTGCCTCCTTTCCCGGGAAGAAAAAGCTGAACTTGCTGATAAAATGGAAGAGTTAAGTGAAATCAAGGGCCTGAAATTCCTTATCCGGGATGCCATAAATGTCAGGGACGCGGATGCAATTCTCCTTATAGGGCTTAAGGCATCTGGCGTGAGCAATCTGGACTGCGGAGCCTGCGGATTTGAAACCTGCAGGGAAATGCTCGAATTCGGGAAGGTACAGAAAGAGTTTCTCGGCCCCCAGTGCATGATCAAGTACCTTGACCTTGGAATTGCCATGGGCTCGGCAGCAGCAAAAGCAAAGGATCTCTGTGTCGACAACCGCATCCTCTATTCTGCAGGCGCAGCAGCCTGTTACTTCAAAATGATAGACGCAGATGTAGCTATGGGGCTTCCGCTGAGCGTTACAGGGAAGAACATCTTTTTTGACCGGGAATCGACGAGAAAAAGTTAAGGAATAAAATCGATTTGTTTTTCGTTTTTATAACAGATTTGGTACAAAGACATAAAGTCCGTATAAATAAAAGTTAATTCAGGTGCAGCAGTGAAATTAAGTGTGACGTTTCTCTGCTGTCCACCTGTTTTTAGTTTTCTGGCAGATCTTGAGATATTTTCCGTTTTTTGCTGAAGAAGCTTCTTATTTGAAATTTTTCAGGGCTTCGAAATCCAGGGTTGCAAAATAATCCTCAATAGTTTCGGCTCTTCTGATCTGCACAACGCTTCCATCTTTCCTGAGAAGGAGTTCGGCAGAACGAAGTTTTCCATTATAATTGAAGCCCATAGCGTGCCCGTGAGCCCCTGCGTCGTGGATAGCAAGAATATCCCCAATTTCGATTTCAGGAAGCGGCCTGTCGATTGCGAACTTGTCATTGTTTTCGCAAAGGGAACCGGTTACATCATAATTGCGGGCAGGAGCCTCGTTTTCCTTTCCGAGCACAGTTATATGGTGATATGCTCCGTAAATGCCCGGGCGCATCAGGTTGGCCATACAGGAGTCCATCCCGACATAGTCCTTGTAGGTATGCTTGAGATGCCTTACCTGAGAAATCAGGTATCCGTAAGGGCCTGTTATCACGCGGCCGCATTCCAGGAAGACTTTGAGCGGATAAAGCCCGTTAGCCGTGATTGTAGCTTCGTAAGCCTCTTGAACACCTTTTGCCACGGCTTCGAAGGAGACAGGCTCCTCATCGGGCCTGTAGGGGATGCCTATGCCTCCGCCGAGGTTCACGAACTCGAACTCTATGTTGAGTTCTTTTGAAATTTCAACTATGAGTTCGAAGAGGATTCTTGCAGTTTCCACAAAATAATCAGGATTTAATTCATTCGAGGCTACCATTGTGTGCATTCCGAAACGCTTTATTCCCCTATCCCTGAGTATGCGGTAGCCTTCAAAAAGCTGGTCTCTCGTAAAGCCGTATTTTGCCTCTTCCGGTTTCCCTATAATAGCGTTTCCTCCTTTAAGGGGACCAGGGTTGTACCTGAAGCAGACAATTTCCGGGAGTCCTGCATGCTTCTCAAGGTAGTCAATATGGCTTATGTCATCAAGATTTATGTATGCTCCAAGCTCCTTAGCCTTCATGAACTCCTCAGAGGGAGTATCGTTTGAGCTGAACATGATGTCTTCTCCGGTCATTCCCGCTTTCTCGGCAAGAATTAGCTCGGGTAAAGAGCTACAATCCGCACCGAGACCCTCTTCCTTGAGGATTTTAAGAATAAAGGGGTTTGGAAGGGCTTTTACGGCAAAAAATTCTTTAAACCCGGGAACTTCCCCAAAGGCTGTCTTCATTCTCCGAGCATTTTCCAGAATGGCTTTCTCATCGTAAATATGAAATGGAGTGGGATAGTTTTTTATTATTTCCAGAATGTCCTCTTTTGTGAAGGGAAGATCCTTTGAAACCATATTATTACCTTTTACTGATTTTTATTTAATGGGCTTTGTATCAATTTGAACTTTTACTCCTTTATTACTCTTTCGCAAGCCTTTTGAAAAAAGGCTTGAGCGAAAACCCTAATAACGGCGTGATCAACCGGCGCAACGGTTGCGCTCAAGCGGACTAATTTATAAAAAGAATGGGGTAATTTCTCCTGCTTGTAAGTTTTTTGTGGCTACGGAGTTTGAAGTTAATAAGTTAGGACTTACGCGGTTGAAATGAAAATCTATAACGCAAAACTTCTAACTCTCTAAAACGCAAATTTCACTACAACGTCTATTGCACGTGATTCTGTGCCTCAAGTGCGTAAGTCCTATAAGTTTAAAGTTTTTCATTTGAGGGGATAACCGGTTACTGTTTGAATTTTTTGAAAACTTCTTTAAGCCTGGAGTAAGGATAGGTGTTAACAACGTCTTCTTTCTCTAGCCAGCCGCGGCGTGCCTGCCCTATACCGTATCGCATGAAAGTAAGGCCGGTAGTGGAATGGCTGTCGGTGGAGATGCAAAATTTAAGCCCAAAGCTTTTTGCGCGCAGTATGAGCTCGTCATTTAGGTCAAGCCTTGAAGGCTGGCTGTTGATCTCAATTATTTTCCCGTTTGCAGCCGCAGCTTCAAAAACCTTTTCAAAATTAACGGCATAAGGTTCCCTTTTACCAAGCAGCCTGCCTGACGGATGGGCAAGGATATCGAGATACCTGTGCTCCAGAGCCGTGGCAATTCTTTCGGTCATCTTTCTTTCAGGTAACGCAAAACCGGAGTGTATAGCTCCTACCACAACATTGAGTTCTTTGAGGACTTCGTCTGGATAGTCCAGGCTTCCGTCTTTCAGGATATCAACCTCAGATCCTTTGAGAATTTTTATCCTGAAATCTTTTGAGAGTTTGTCAACCTCTTCCCATTGGGCTTTTAGTTTTTCTATCTCCAGACCGTTGGCAACCCTCTGGGAGCGTGAATGATCGGTTACTGCAATATATTCATAACCAAGGGCTTCCGCTCTTCCAATCATGGTTTTGAGGCTGTCTTTTCCTTCACTATAGTTTGTATGCATATGGAGATCTCCCCTGAGATCGCCTGCTTCTATCAGTTTGGGAAGGGTATTTTTTGCAGCGGCTTTGATTTCTCCCCTGTTTTCCCGGAGTTCGGGCGGGATATAACTAAGGCCAAGTTTTTCATAAATCTCTTCTTCGCTGCTGCCTGCAATCTGTTCTCCGGATTCTTTTAAATACAGCCCGTATTCCGAAAGTTTGTAACCATTTTTGATTGCAATATTTCTAAGTTCTATATTGTGTTCCTTTGAGCCCGTAAAATATTGAAGAGCCGCCCCATAACTTTCAGGTGGGACTACCCTCAGGTCAATAGCTGTTCCTTCTCTCAGGATCACGCTGCTTTTTGTACTGCCTTTTAAGATAACTTGGTCGACGTCCTGAAGGGAGACAAAACAATCCATTACCTTTAAGGCGTCTTCTTTCCCAGCTTCTGCTAAGATGTCGATGTCCCCGATTGTTTCTTTCAACCTGCGAAGTGAGCCTGTGTAGATTATCTTTGAGAGATCTACTTTAGGGTTTGAGTTTTTACACCGGGCTTTTAAGGCCGATATAATTTCGTCTGCAAGTGGAAGCGCTTTTCCGAGAGCTATCCTGGTATGGCTTTTTTCATACTGTTCGATTGCTCTTGCCAGATTTTCCTCACTTTTCTCCCCGAAGCCTTCGAGTCTCCTGAGCCTGTGGGCAGCGATCGCGTTTTTAAGATCTGAAAGCGTCCTTATCCCAAGGGTATCGGAAAGCTTTTTCATTTTCTTTGCCCCAAGCCCCCGGATCTCCATCAGTTCTACGGTGCCTGAAGGGGCTTTCCCTTTAAGCCTTTCAAATTTCTCCACCTTGCCTGTTTCCAGATACTCGGTAATGTGGTCGGCAATAGATTTCCCTATTCCCGGAACTTCTGTCAGCCCGGCTTTCCCCTCTCTGGCATAAATTTTTTCTATATCTTCTCCAAGATTTTCTATCATCTGGGCTGCTTTCCTATAAGCGCGTGGCTTCCATTCAACCTGCTGATATTCAAGGATATCGGCAGCCTCATAAAATAATTCGGCAACTTCGCGATTTCTCAATTGCTTCCCCCTCTAGCTTATATTTTATTCTTCTCGTCCTTCCGGCTTTCCTTTTCCCGCTATTCCCGATCTTTTGGACTTTCTTTCCTTCCCTCGTAAGTCTTTAAACGCCTAATCCATCCTTCAAATTCCTGACTTCTTTAAGTGTAGTAATATCATAAGGCCCTTTATCGTATCTTATGCGTAAAAAGCGAGGAAAGCGTAAGACAAGCCCGGTATCTCCTTCTTCCTGTCCGGCGGTATGGCCGGGACTTTCCGTAATTTCCGTACCAAGGACTTCAATAACCACAGCAGGTTCTACTAAAATATCCGGGAGCATTCTATTTTTTACTAATACATTTTTCGGGACTTCGGGGATGATATGCCCTGAAAGCAGGCTATCGATCTCTTTTGCGTCCGAGTCCGTGAACCCCGTCCCTACTTTCGTAAAGGTCTCAAAGTGCTGTTCCTTCTCGTTAAGAATTGCCCCGAGGAGAGCCCCAAACGAGCCTTTCCTTCTTCCTCGCCCGTGACATTTCCCCACAATTACAAGGTCGAAGGTCTCTCTCATCCCCTCGGCATACTCTTCTTTCCATTTGAGCCAGAGCCAGCTCCTTTTTTCGGCCTCGTAAACCGAATTTCTATCCGTAGATTTGATTATGATTCCTTCAAGCCTCTTTTCCAGAGCCTCGTTGAAAAAGTCCTCGATTTCTTCAAGACTATCTGTAACAATTCTTCTGGCCAGGCGAAGGGTCTCCGATTCCTTTACCTGCTCTTCAAGGAGAGCTCTTCTTTTCGGGTACGGTTCTTTCAGGAAGGAATTCCCTTCCAGGTACAGGATATCGAAAAAGAATACGGCAACTGGACAAATTTTAGTATATTTTTGGACTTCGTATTTCCTTCGCCTCTGCATCAATCTCTGGAACGAGTAGAATTCTCCAGCTGAGTCATCAGCTTTCCTGTTTTCAATATATGCAAGGATTTCCCCATCAAGCACGATTTTATCCGCGAGAATGCCCTTCCTGACCGCTTCTACAAGATCAGGGTACTGGGCAGTTATATTTTCAAGCCTTCGAGAAAAGGCTTTAATTTCGTTTCCATCCTTATGGATCTGTACTCTCTCTCCATCATACTTTTCTTCGGCTGCTTTTTTTCCTGAAATCCGCTCTTCGAGCTCTTCGAAAGTTTCTACGCGCTGGGCAAGCATTGACCTGATAGGTCTGCCCAGTCTTATGGAAAAGCGCCCAATAGCTTTCGGTCCGTTTTCTGCAAGGGATTCTGCCAGCTCCCCGATATCTGTACAGACACTGTAGCTTTCCTTGATTTTCGCGGTATATTTTTTATCCCCTGTAAAGGCAATAGAAAAGGCTTCAAGCAAAAACTGGTCCCCAAACCCAAGCCTGAGCTTGCCAAGTACAATCCTGACTATATATTTGCCTTCTTCAGGGCTGGCCCGTTGCAGGAGACTTGAAAGCAACCTGGCTTTTTCCTCCTGGCTGCCTTTACCTGAGGTTTCTTTAATCTCTTTAAGCCTTCCAAATACTTCATCAATTGTCAGCGAGTCTCCTTTCCTGCTCAATTCGAATGCCACATCTCCAAGGTCTCCTGTCTCTGAGTATCTCTTTTTAACCTCCTCTTCGGAAACTCCGTATGCCCCGGCAATAGCTTTTAAAGCAAGCTTGTCCCCTATCCCCAGTGTGGTATTTTCAAAGGCAGGCCCTATGCTCCCCAGAAAAAGGTATGCACTATCCCTTACTTCCTTTCCTCCCAATTCCTAGAAAAAATTAGCAATTTTCCTGACGATTTCTTTATGAGATGTTATCTTTTCAAGTTCCTCAAAAAGCTCCGCAAGCTATATGAACTGAGCCATTGCCTTCCCCCGAAAAAACGCTTTGAAATTTTTCTCCAAACTATTATTCATTCCCAGGTCTTTATTGCTTTGCAGTCTCAAATTCCAGAAATAGAGTTTCTGCTATTCCTCCCATAAAACGGCTATCCTCGCCGCTCCACCTTCGTTACCGAAACCTTTAATATCTAAAAGATGCATGAGAAGAATACACAGCACTTCCTTACATCCTCATGCGACTGTGGTTTAGTGGCTATGACCTGAGCTTCCCAAGCTTAGAACCCGGGTTCGAATCCCGGCAGTCGCATTCCAAGCTATTTTTACAATTCTTTTTTCAAAAATTTGCCTTTTTATTTTGATCCTCACTTCTTAACCATCCAACTATTTTTTGCATCAAATTAATATTCTTTCCTGGGGTAAGGATCGTGGAAAGACGCGGAATTCTGGAAGACGTTAGTCAGGATGACGTCGCAGGTTTGATTTTTCCGTACAGCTTTTGAGAGCACAACCTATTTTTGACTTTGAGGAGGTCTATGTTTGAAGAGGATCAGATTCAGGCTAATAGTAAGTAATTTTCCACGCCACTTATTTCCAGCGGAATCCCACAATTTATTGATTTAAACATCTGAAAAATCAAGTGTAAATTTCTTTCTATAGACCATTCCCTGAAATATTGCTACAAGGTCTCCTTTGTCGTCAGTGATATTCACAGTATATGTGGCAATTTTAGGGTTTATTGAAGTTTCTTTTGCTTCGGCTATGAGAGTCCCTTTTGTTGCAGCTTTTACAAAAGAGATGTTTGAATTTATCCCAACTGCGGCAATACCATATGCATTTGAGGCTGCGGCAAAAGCAAGATCTGCAAGGGTAAACAATGCGCCTCCCTGCACCGCCCTTAACGCATTAAGATGTTTTTCTTCGATCTCCAGCTTGGCTTTTGCATAGCCTGGGATAGCCTCCAGCAGTTCTATTCCTGCATGTGTAGCGAATTTATCTTTTTTAAAAAAACGTATAAGATCTTCCATAAAATTGCTCCTGTAATTGTAAGTAAAATCACGTCAGCAAAATCACTTCTCATTTGCGATATTTTTAATTAAAGTTATACCTTTCGGATTGTACCTTAGAATACAATTTCTTCATTTTCTTTTTGAAAAGCTATCATTTTATTTCTTTTTCCTCAAATTTTTAATTTATTCTAAATCTACTTTTCAATACTCAATTTCTGAAACAGAGCTTCTCCTCCCATTTTTTGAGTCAATATCGCTGCCTGTTACTAAACAACTTAACACTACCCACAAATGCCTAATAAGCTGGAGCTTTAGATACATTTATGCCTTTAAGAAAGAGGACTGAGTTCGGGGAGATACCTCTGGAAATTGCCATTTTCGATATAAAAAGAGAGCCGAGAGATCCGTTCGAGCTGGTCAGAATAGATACCAGCCATGGCAGGATTGACTGCCATTACTACAGGGCAGAGAAAGCAGATAAAGGGGTAATTATGGTAGGTGGAATTGGCGGGGGTTTTGACACTCCTGCTGAAGACTTATTATCCTCGTTTATGTGCTGATTTAAAGGAAAATGGAATAAGTTCGCTAAGAGTAAGCTTCAGGTATCCTACAGACCTGACTGAGGCTGTAGCAGATGTTCTTGTAGGGCTTGAGTTTTCAAAAGCTGAGAATATCAGGGTCTTTCGGGCTTATAGGGCATTCTTTTGGAGGCGCAGTTGTTGTCCAGGCAGCATTTAATGACAAGAGTGTAAAAACTGTAGTCACGCTCGCCACCCAGAGCTATGGAATCAGTCCAATCTCTTTTCTTCCTGAGGGCACATCAGTACTTCTAGTTCATGGAGTTCATGGTGAGGCAGACGAAACCTTATCTTCGCGCAGTTCGGTATATGCGTACAA
>CAYSZA010000045.1:0-14162 GCA_964435275.1 uncultured Methanosarcinales archaeon
TTGCGTTACGATGTTTGATCACGCAAAGAGTGGCG
This sequence comes from uncultured Methanosarcinales archaeon, assembly GCA_964435275.1. GTDB lineage: Archaea > Halobacteriota > Methanosarcinia > Methanosarcinales > Methanosarcinaceae > Methanosarcina. The sequence goes on from CAYSZA010000045.1 coordinate 36, forward strand.
TTTTCGATCAAACTTTTTTTAAAAGGTTTGCGGGACTCAGGTGGCAAAAAATATTACTACCATCCCCGCAATTAACCCCTAAGATGATTATAGGTGTAATGGGGCCCGAAGGCTCGTATTCGGAAAAGGCTGCAAAATTATGGATTCTGGAACGCAGACTGAATAATGCGGAAATTCGATATTTTGCCGATATAGAGGACGCATTTCTGGCGGTGGTGCAGGGGAAATCTGATCTCTCGATAATTCCGATAGAAAACTCAATTGAAGGCTCGGTAGGCATTACCCTCGACCTGCTTCTTGAGAATGGGGCTGAAATAGTCGGGGAGATAGTTGTCAAAGTCGAGCATTGCCTGCTCTCGAAAGGCGGGCCTGAGAAAATCAAAGTCATACTCTCACATCCGCAGGGGCTTGCACAGTGCAGGCATTTCCTGAAAACGAACTTTCCAGAGGCTGAACTGAGGAGTACGGGTAGCACTTCTCATGCAGCAAGGCTTGCAGGAGAGTTTGAAGAGATGGCAGCAATAGCTTCTCCCGAGGCTGCCGAGTGCTACAGGCTGAAGGTTCTCCTCCCAAATATTCAGGATAGGAAAGAAAACTACACCCGTTTCATTGTTTTGAAGGCCGGAAAAAAAGCTTTAACTGAGCAGGTTTCGCTTGCCGGAGAAATTACTGTAGAAGCACATTCCGGATTGGAATCTGTATCTAATATTCAGTCTGAACTTGAAGCCAAATCCGAGAAGTGTAGCAATTCAGCCTGCAAAACATCCATTATAGTATATCTGGAAAAAGACAGGCCAGGAGCGTTATACGAAATTCTCGGGGCTTTTGCGAAAAGAAAAATTAATTTGACAAAGATCGAGTCCAGACCTTCTAAAAAGGAACTCGGAGACTATTACTTCTATATCGACTTTGAAGGAAAGACTAGCGATGAGCTTATAAAAGATGCCTTAGAAGATATAAAGGTCAAAGTTGATACTCTAAAAATGTTGGGTTCTTATCCTGCTTTTAAAAAATGAACAAAAAGATTAAATAAGTTCAAAAAGTTAAAAAATTGAGTTAAGCTTGTTCGATGTGATGGTTTGAATCTTGAAACGTCAATTAAAAAACACGAATCCGCAGTTCGAGTTTATAGATTATTATATTCTTTAATTGATTTTGTAACATTATTCTTTACTTTACATATAATTTTTTCATTAACTAATATGGAAGATATCTTTTCGGTAATAAGTGCTTTTGAACCCTATACCGGTATAAAATATAATTTTTTAGGTTTTAGAGCCCTATTTGAAACTTTAGGGATTATATTCATGGAACTCCTGCTGACTGCAATAATTACTGCAGTTATATACAGCCGGAAGGAAAAAAATGATGCTATAACACTTATTGAGGAAAATTTTCCAATACTTAAGGAAAGGCTAAGAACGGCGTATGACAACAGGAATACGGAAAATATAATTGTTAAGGATCTTATAGGCGGGGTAACTATTGATCTCAAGCCAATAGAGTCCTTATCCCTTCTGAATACAAAATTGCTAACAATAGGAATCGGATTGATGTTACTTACAGGTTCAGGTACTACTTACATAGCAGTTACAGACTATCATACAGGCATAACTCCTAAAGATATCCCTCAAGCGATCGAAAATATTCCCTTTGTTTCGGATTCGAATGGTGACCTTTTCCCTGTTGAGGAAAACGGGGGAACTGGGAATAACGAGAGCCAGGAAAACCTCTTCGGGGAACCTGCCGTTGTTGTGGTGGAAGGCAAAGAAGTTGATCTGAAAATTCCTCCGGGCGCAGGGCAGGGCTTTACAAGCCAGGAAGCTGGGGAACAGATGAACGAATCGTTTATCCAGTCCGGCCTGGTAAACCCTGAAGCGGCCGCTTCCCAGACTTATTATGAGAATCTACCGGAAGGATACAGGCACGTTATCCAGAGTTATTTTGAAGGACTTGCAGAAGAGTAATTTGGAAAATTTATCTAAAATCGGATTTACCTGCACTCAGTTTAATTGAAGGTTGTCTGAAAGCAGTTTTTGAATAACAGGCAGAGTGCTCTTGAGGACACGGTTGCAGGAGCAGGTAATGTCCGGAAAAGGCGGGCTTAAAGCCCTGCAAAAACAGAAACTTAAAGGGTGAAGCAGATATGAATGAGAATAATACTGACTCAGGGCAGGCTGCCACGACCTATCAGAATGCAGGCCGGATTTTCAAAAATTTTTTTGAAGAGATCGGAAATGTTGTGGTAGGCCAGAATAGAGTAGTGGAGCAGATAGTGATTGCAATACTCTGTGAAGGGCATGCCCTTGTTGAGAGCAATCCCGGGCTTGGAAAAACGCTTATGATCTCCACAGTGTCACATGCAATGAACCTGAAGTTCAGCAGGATTCAGTGTACTCCTGACCTCATGCCTTCTGACATTACAGGGACAAACGTTATTGAAGAGAAGGACAACAAAAAAGAATTCAGGTTCCAGCCAGGGCCAGTTTTCTCAAATGTCGTCCTTGCGGATGAGATTAACAGGGCTTCCCCGAAAACTCAGTCAGCCTTGCTTGAAGCTATGCAGGAAAAACAGGTAACCGTCGGAAACGATACCTTCCTGCTGGACCGCCCCTTTTTCATTCTTGCCACCCAGAACCCCATAGAAATGGAAGGTACATACCCCCTGCCTGAAGCCCAGCTCGATCGTTTTCTCTTAAAGATTCTTGTGGATTATCCTTCCTATGAGGAGGAAATGGAAATAATAAACAGGTATACTAAATCTGAGATTCCTAAGATTACACGGGGCCTGGACAAAACAACAATTCTCGATTTGCAGAAGCTTACAAGGCAGGTTCCGATTTCCGAGGAACTCAAGCAGCGCGTCCTTTCTATTGTGGGCATGACAAGAAAGGACAAAGAGCATATCGAGTACGGGGCTTCTCCGCGGGCATCCATCGGCCTCATTCTTGCTGCAAAAGCCAGGGCCCTTATAGAAGGCAGGAATTTTGTAAGTAAAGAGGATATTGATTACATGGCATATCCGGTCCTCCGCCACAGGCTTATCCTGACTTTCGAAGCCGAAAGAAGCGGGATTACACCTGACCAGGCCATTGAGGAAATTATCCGGAAAATAAAGTAAAAACCTGGCCTCTGCCCAATTTACAGGCAGGAAAGAGACTGCAGGATAGGTTGAATAAGTTTAAATAACCCTTAAGGGTTTTCTCTGGTCCGGACTGAACCGGACTTTTCTATTGACGATCCAGAATGACTCGCACAAAACAAAGCATCGAAACAGACTTTTTCAGGCAGCTTGACCGCTTTACATTTTCTGTCCGGAAAAGGGTATCGACAGTTTACGCTGGAAACCGCCCGTCCACCCGAAGCGGACACGGCATCGATACCATCGGGTTCAGGGAATATGACTTTAATGACAGCCTGAAAGATATCGACTGGAAAGCCTATGCGAGGACTGAAAAACTCTATGTGCGGCAGTTTGAGGAAGAAAAAACCCTTACTACCCATATCCTTCTGGACGCCAGCAAAAGTATGGATTACCCTGAAAAGGGGACTTCGAAGTTCGAATATGCTGCTATGCTTGCTGCAGGCTATGCCTACATGGTAACAAAGTATAATGATAGGTTTGCGATCTCAACCTTTACACAGGAAGTTGATATAAACAAACCTCTCCGCGGGCGAAAGAACCTTTTGCGGGCAATAGACAGGCTGACCGACCTCGAATTGTCCGGAGGAACTTCTATTGCGGAGGCCGTCACAAAGTACAGCCGGGAAATCAAGTCCAGATCCCTTGTAATCCTTATTTCGGACTTTCTTCAGGAACCCGAGGCAATAGATACTGCGGTTTCCAGGCTATCTGACCACGACCTGATCCTGATCCAGGTGCTCGACCCCACGGAAAAAGTGCTCCCTATCCAGGGTAACAGCAAGCTTGTAGATCTTGAGACCGGAGAGGAAATCAGGACTTATGTAAGTGAAAGGTTTAAAGAACGGTATCTTGAAAAGCTTGACGATCACAGCGCAAGGATTAAAAAAGCCTCTATGAAAGCAGGGGCTGAATTCTACAGCTTTACAACCGACACGCCTATCTTTGACGCTTTCTACCGTACTATCAGGAGAAGGAGACGTTAAAAATGCCTTTTGAAAATCCCCTCGCTCTTGCTGCTCTCCTGAGTGTTATCCCGCTTATCATTCTTTACATGCTCCGCCCAAAGCCGGCGGTACTTTCAATCCCCTCACTCATGTTTGTCCTTAAGCTTGAGAGGGAACGAAAAAGAGTTTATGCTTCGCTCACCAAAATCGTGCAGGACCCGCTTTTCCTGGTCCAGTTGTTGATGCTGATCCTTCTTTCCATTGCAGCAGCAGGTTATTATTACAACTCGGAAGAACCGTTGAGCGGAGAGCATACTGTGCTGATCCTTGATACTTCAGCAAGCATGCAGGTTGATTCCCGCTTTGAGGAAGCGGTCAGGATTGCTGACGGCTATGTGAGTAAGAAAAACAGCATAATCCTGGCTTCGGATATGCCTTTGCCTGTCCTTGAAGGTGGAGACGCCTCGGCTGCCCACGAGATTTTCAAGAAGGTTCGACCAGCTGCAGGCACTGCCGATCTATCTGCAGCAATTACCACAGGTATGCGCTCTCTTTCCACGGAAGGGGGACGGATTATTGTTATCTCGGATTTCACGAACTCCAGAGGTGATGATCCTGTGGCTTCCAAGAACCTGGCTGAGTCCTACGGGATTGAGGTGAATTTCGTAAAAGTAGGAAAGCCTGCCGATAATCTCGGAATTATTAACGGCTGGATCGAAGCCACAGACGGAAAATACGGCTATACCGGAGTAATCAAGAACTACAGGGGCCAGAACCAGAGCGTTGAAATCGAGACCGGCAGAGGAACTTCAGGAAACGCTTCTACGGCTTTTACTCTTAACGTCCCTGCGGGCGAGACAAACCAATTCACACTCGGAAATCTCGGTCCAGGGATTACAACAGTGAAGCTCAACGTGGAAGATAGCCTGCCTGTTGATAATAAAATCTATATCTCCATTCCGGATACTTCAAACCAGCGTATACTTTATGTTACTGATAACGGGAAATTGCCTTCGAAGACTGCACTCTCGCTGCTTCCGAACAGTAACCTGACCATCTCTAAATCCGTGCCTGCCGAACTTGATAATTACACCCTTGTCGTGCTTGCCCAGAAAGAGACCCCTATTGGCAATAACTCAGTTGAAAGAATTGAGAGTTATGTCAGGAACGGGGGTAATGCAGTCTTTATTGTAAGCGGGGCCCTGGTTCCCGAAAAAACCGGAGTTGACCTTATCAAAATCCTGCCTGTGAAACCTCTCAGGCTTGAGGATGCAGAAAACGGGCTTGAAGTCGAGGAAGTCCTGAAGAGCAGTATTACGAAAGACATCAGAAGTGACGAAATCTCGGTCCGCAGATACCTGAATGCAACTGAAAGGACAGGCTCGACAACCCTGGCAGCGCTTGAGAATGGCGTCCCTGTATTGAGTTACTGGCAGGTAGGCAAGGGCACGGTTTTCTATCTGGGGCTGAGCGATGAACTCGGGGAAAATTCCTGGAACAATTTCCACAATCTGCCTGAGTATCCGGTTTTCTGGATAAAACTTGTCCAGTGGCTCGGAGGAGCAGGCGATATCTCGGAATACAACCTGGTAACCGGGACCATGACTTCCCTTTCGAAAACCGAGGAAATCCGTACGCCTTCAAAGACTTTCACTTCAAACCGCATCCTGTTTGACGAAGCAGGAATCTACGAGCTTTCAGGGAAGAGAATTGCAGTCAATCTCTACGATGACAGGGAATCGAATACTACAATCGATGCCTCGGAATTGATAAAGAGGGCGGTTTCGGACGATGAGCCCAAGCTTGTGAGGGCTGATACCTATACCGCCAAACATGACATTACAAATTATCTGATCGGAGTTTTATTCCTGCTCATACTGCTTGAAATCCTTATTGTGCGCCAGCGGGGTGAACTATGAACCTATCTCTTGAACATCCCGAGATGCTCTTCCTGGTAATCCCTGTGCTTATTGTGGGCTTCTACTTCCTGCGGAAGACAAAAACGAAGCTTGTAGAATGGAGAATGCTTGTCGCTTTCCTGCTTGTGCTCGCCCTGGCTTCTCCCTTTACTACGGTTACACAGACCATTAGCGAACAAGATCCTTCGCTTGTACTGGTTCAGGACCATACCTCAAGCATGGGGATCTTTCCTGAAGAGGCAGGCAGTGAACTGTACAAAGCCCTTGTGGCCAATACCCCGACAACTTTAGTCCAGCTAACCGGGGATAAAACCTCACTTGGGGACACAGTTACGCAGTATGCGGGTAGCGGCAGCCAGATAGTTCTCGTCAGCGACGGGAATAATAATGCAGGCAAGGATCTCCCTGAGGCCCTGGAATTTGCAAAAGAAACCGATACGCCTGTATATCTTGTCCAGCCTGAGCTAGAGGCAAACGACCTCAGTGTCGAGATAGTTGGGGATAAGACCGCTATTGTGGATAACACAAACAAATTTGAGATACTTGTCCGCCAGGCTTCTAATCAGAGTGTTAGCTATCTCCTTGAGGTATTTGTGGATGGACAGCTTTCACAGAGCATGGACTTTACTCTGAAGGGCAGGAACAATATCGATGATCCTATTCCGATTAATCAGGCTTTTACCACCCTTGGCGCCCATAATCTCAGGGTAAAGATCACTCCGCACGGGGAGGATCGCAATGAAGTTAACAATGAATTCCTCAAGTCCGTGTATGTTATTCCGAAACCGAAGCTAACCCTTGTTACGAATGAACCCGATTCTCCTCTCGGCAGGATTCTGGACAGCCTTTACAATCTCTCAGCTGTCAACACTTACCCCGGAGCTGCGGCTCTTGAGGGTAGCAAGGTTCTGGTACTTGATAATCAGCTCATGAATTCCCTTTCCGAAGCCCAGATAAAAGAAATCAAAAACTATGTTAGCAACGGAGGAGGGCTGGTTGTCGTAGGAGGAGAGAAGGCTTACAACTATGGAAGTTACCTTAACTCCTCGCTTGAAGAAATCCTGCCTGTGCTTTCGAAACCTTCCGAATATAAGGGAGGAAGGAACCTTGTTCTGATTCTTGACATCTCTCCAAGCGCAAGGGATCACGGAGCTCAAGGGGATATCCTCGGAAATGCTATCTATATTCTTCGGAGTGAAAAACTCAGAGATGCAAATGTTGCGGCTATAGCTTTCGGAAGTAAGGACTATGATGTTTTTGGAGGATTTTTGTTTTTGGGACTTCCTCAGAATCGAGCAATTATGGAAGAAAAGATCTCGCGACTGACAAGTGACGACCAGAGCAAGACTTCACTTGACCAGGGGCTTATAGGTGCAAAACAGATGCTTGTAGGCAAGGATGGTGAACTTGATGCCGTTATAATCTCGGACGGAGGAATCGAGGAGTCCTATGAGCCAAGCCTTCAGGCTGCAAAAGACCTGCAAAAACTCGGCGTAAACCTGTACTTTATCCATGTACATTCGGCAGCTCCTTCGCAAGTTGATAAAGCTACCAGGAATTACTACGCTGAGACGTTGATGAGGGAACTTGGAGTTGAGAGTAATTATAAGCGAATCAATGTAACAGAAGATGGTGAAGAGCCAGAGAGGGTGAATTTCGATTTTGGGACAATTGAAGAGTCTCCTGAAGAAGGAGTAGAAGAAAATGTGACTCTTGAGTCCTATTCACTCTATGCTTATTCCCCCGACCATTTCATTACGAAGAATCTGAATCTTACAAACGCAAGCATTACAGGATATAATGATGTAACTCCAAAAGCCGGGGCCGAGCGTCTGGTTATTACCGTAACTGGAAAGCCTGTACTTACTACCTGGCGCTTCGGGCTCGGCAGGGTTGCAGCCTTTACCACGGACAATGGGGAAGGAGAAGATTCCCGCTGGGCAACTGCCCTCTATAACGGTTCAAATGCAAGGCTTATTTCAGGCACTACGAACTGGGCAATAGGCAACCCGAGAGCTGAAGAAGGGGCTGTTCTGGACGGCCCGGACACCTGGCTAGGCACGCCTTCCGACCTGACACTTACAATGTACGATGAAGGCATTCCGCAACTGAAACTGGATGGAAATCCCATCGATCTTGCCCTGTCCGGAAGGAATACCTACGAGGCAAGCGTAAATCCCGAAACCATTGGAATTCATGATCTTTCAGGCTACCCACTTGCTGTAAATTACCAGCTTGAGTACCGGGACATCGGGCTCAATGAGGATATAGAGTCGCTTATCCTTGCAACCGGAGGGAAAATTTATACTGAGAAGGATGCAAGGGCTCTTCTCCTGAAAGATGCACGACAGAACTCGGAAAGGCAATCTGACGAGCCAGTCAGCCTGAAAATGTATGTGCTCCTTGCAGCTCTCGTGCTTTACCTCAGTGAAATCATTGCAAGGCGCATAAAGGAGATGAGAAAGCTTAAAAATGCGCAGGTTGAGGTAGAAGCAGGAACATGAGAGCACATCAAGGGCTCTCTTAAGTATTCAGGTAAATTCTATTCGAAGAGTACTCTCTTAAGAATCCTTAAATTACAGGGTGCTCTTTGAAAAATCCTCCAAATCACAGGATATTCCTTCAAAACATTTTTTGAAAATTATTATAAATACGCAAGAAGAGTCATGGTTATCTGCCCGAAGAAGCCTGCGAAAACCGGTACTACAAGGTTATCATCAATTTTATTGGCTGCAGTTTCCGTAAGTGTTGCAAGAATAGCCATTACCAGGGAAACAATTGGGTTTCCGATTATAAGTAATCCGATGACTAAATCAATAATAAATTCCGAAGCTGAGCCTTCAATCGATTTGTCATTCTTAAAAATCTTCTGAAAAACCCGCCTCTTCCCGTAGAATTTTCCTATCAGAGCTGCAGCAAGATCTCCGAAGGTTGTCATAAGGATTGCGGCATAGGCGATTTCCTTGCTGAACAGTGCTATTACCGAAATTGCTCCGAGCGCAAAGAAAATGTGGCCTCCGAATCGGTCGGCTTCATCTTTCCTGTACATGATATAGAAAAAAGGTATCCTTATTTCGTGCTCGACCCGGAAGTAGTCAAGTACGAGGACAGTAACGAGAAACAACATGAGCACCCAGAGTATGGCTTCTTTTCCAAAAAACTCGTAGATAAGAACGATAAGGATTGAGACCAGGTGCACACTTTTTCGCAGGATCTCCAGGACTAATTCTCTGGACGGCATGGCAAAAGGATTCTGTGAGTACGTAGTATAAAGTTATATCTGTTTCGTGTTTTCTTCTTGCTGTGCATTTCTTCTGGTCGTATCCTGAGTATTTTAGATATCTCTCAAAAAGGATAGAAAAAATAAGTTGCAAAAGGTCAGAAAAAACGCAGCGGGAAAAAGGAAAATGATTTGCAGAAAACAGCGAAAGGCCTGTAAAAGCTGCAGAAAGCCAGCAAAAAACCTGTAAAAACCGTAAGGAACAGGAAAAACTCAGAAAATGGAAAAACTTAGAAAAAGGGCTGCAAAAGCAGCGAAAAATTAAAAACTCAGCCCATTATCTCGATAAGTTAATTTCAACCTCAAAAATTCGGATTAAGGGATCAATTAACTTATTCGTGCCAGGTTCTGTCTCTTGAAATCCAGATTTCACGAGCCTTCGTGTTCAACATCATAATCGGAATTAATTACGGTGTCCTTTATGTTTGAGTTTTTATCTATAACTACCTCAGGCCAGACCTTAACTCCGGAATGTATTGTTGAATTACTTCCGATAATTACTTTATGCCCGATAACGGTTCCATTTTCAAGGAAGCAGTGTTCTCCGATACTGGTTTCATTCGATACTACCCCGCCTGAGATATTGGAATCCTTTCCTATGGACACGTTATCGAAGAGATAGGATGAAAGGATTTTTGCATTATCTTCTATTGTACAGTTTGAGCCTATGACGCTGTAAGGTCCGATAAGGACGTTATCGCCTATAGATGTGTTTTCCCCTATGACTATTGGCCCTACAAGGGAAGAATTCGAACCTATACATACATTGTTTCCTATGGAGAGGGGCCCTTTTATCCTTGCGTTCCGGGTTGTGAAATTCCCTTCGATCGTCGTGCCGGGAAGGGCATCGAGCATCCAGCGCTGAGCCTGCCTGTAAGCCGCCGAGCTTCCCACGTCAGTCCATTTTCCCCGCACAAGCACACCATTGATTTTTTTGTCAGCTGCAAGCATGAAGGGGAAGAGGTCCTTTGCAAAATCGTATTTCCTGTCTCCAGGTATCCATTCAAAAATCGAAGGATCACAAACATAAATGCCTGTGCTTGCAAGATTGCTGAATATCTGGCCTGCTTTCGGTTTTTCCAGAAAGCGGTGAATCCTGTTATTAATGTCCATGTCCGCAATCCCGAATTCTCTCGGGTCGTCAATCGAAAGAAGGCCTATGGTTACCGGGGCATCGTTTGTTTCATGGAAACGGTACATCTCTCTCAGGTCGAGGTTAAGGACGTGATCTCCCCCAAGCACAATGAATGGTTCGTCTCTCAGGTACTCCTCGGCATTTTTAACCCCACCTGCCGTTCCGAGCTTTTCTTTTTCGTACACATACTCGATATGTACCCCGAACATATGCCCATCGCCTAGCTGCTCTTCTATGAGTTCTCCCATGTAACCCAGGGTTATAACTATATCATTAAACCCTTCTCTCGAAAGATGCTCTATCAAATGCAGGACTGATGGTTTATTGAGAATCGGTATGCTCGGTTTAGGGTGCTTGAATGTCAGCGGCCTGAGCCTTGTCCCTGCCCCTCCGCACATGATACACGCTTTCATATTTTTCCCAGATGTTCTTGTATGAATATATTATTAACGATCTGTTATCTTTATCTGAATTGTTGATGAATACTACGAAAAATGATAGCTGCCCAGAAGAATATGATTTTTCAGAAGAGTTGCGATTACTCAGGGGAAAGATAACTATTCAGGAGAGTCAGGATCACTCCGGAGAAGGACGATTGTTCAGAAGAACATCTTCTTTTCTTTCCACCTTGATTTCCCTTTTTCCTTCATACTCTGACAAAGTACCTGTTAAACTGATAAAATCCCCTTCCCGGATTGACAGGTTCAGGGCTTCAGCACCTGCGGTTTTCGGAATGAAGATACTCAGGACTTCGGAGTTGCAGTCTACCTGTAAAAGTAGATGCCCGCCTGTATAGGTAAACCGTTTGCTTAAAACTTCGGCTTCAAGGAAGACTTTATCCCCCTGACCGGACTCCGGGGTGTACTGCCTGGCTTTTCCCCCTGTTTCCGAAACTGCAGGTTCCGATCCAAAGCAAAGGTAAGCTGTCATAAGAGAAGTTAATGTCATAAACAGCAGCAGTACCATGACCTTTTCTTCTTTTTCCATACTTTACCTCCTGCTTTTCCGGATCTGGTATCACTTTACAATCGAGACAAGTTTTATTTCGAGGATAAGAGTTTTGCCTGCAAGTTCATGGTTGAAGTCCAGGGTGGCAGAAGTTTCCGTGGAATTGAGCACTTTAACTTCTCTCCCGCCGGGTGTTATGATTTTCTTTCCCGGTTCGGGAGGAGCCTGGAGTTCAAGCCTTGCGAGGGGAATCTTCTGGACAAGGTAATTTTTATATTCTCCGTAAGCTTCATGAGGCGGGATTATAAGAGTTTTTTCTTCCCTCTCCTTCATTCCAAGCACGCCCCTATCGATACCTTTTATTACCTGGCAGGTGTCCGCTCTGAAAAATAAAGGCCTGTATTCCTTTTCTTCTTCATAAATGCCTGCCTCAAGGGCTTTTTCCTTTAAAGTAGTATCGAAGATTTTTCCGTTTTCGAATTTTCCAGTGTAGTCGATAAGAACGTAATCTCCTTTTTTTACAGTGCGAGAATTTTCCATTATCCTTTTCTCCTGTGCATTTTCCTTTCAGCACCCCTGTCGCTTCAAAGTCTTCCCGGGTACTGAAAGGCTGCACATTTTGAGGAATACTACAGAATTCTCAATTTGATTTTCAGGAACTTAAATTTATTCTATAGAGACGACTTTTATATCAAAAACCAGGGTCTTTCCTGCAAGCTCGTGATTGGCATCAACAGTAATATGCGTGTCGTTTACGGCAGTTACCTTGTACTGGTTCCCATACATATCTCCAAAAGTTTGTCCGGTTTCAGGAAGTTCGGATCGATTTGTCAAATTTAACTCTTCAATCGGAATAACTATGATCCTGGCTTCGTCATATTCCCCATAAGCTTCTTCCGGAGGGATCCTGAGGGTTTTTTCTTCCCCGATTTTCATCCCAACTACGCCTTCGTCAAAGCCCCTGATTAACTGGCCTGAGCCAACTGTGAAGGTTAGAGGAGCATATTTCCTTCCTTCAACGTAAACGCCCGCCTGTTTTGCAACGTCTTCTCTTGAGGTATCGAAAATTGTGCCGTCTTCAAGCTTTCCTGTATAGTCTACCTGGACTATATCTCCGGATTTTACTGCTCTGCTGCTGCCTCCGTTGTTCCCCTTGTCCGTACATCCGCTGCCAAGAATTGTGCTCACCAGGAGCAGTATCGCTATGAAGATAACCGCTCCTTTCCCGGTTTTCATCTTTTTTCTTCCTCCACAGAAACTATTCTGACCAGGAAAATCAGGGTCTTTCCTGCAAGCTGATGGTTGAAGTCCACAATAAAGCTGCTCTCGCTCACCTCTGTGATAATACCTGTCAGACCCTGGTCTGTAACCAGCCGCATTCCGACCTCCGGAGCAAAATCAACAGCATCAATCGGGAGCTCTCTTGCTAACTCTTCATTGTACTCTCCATATGCTTCCTCAGGTGGGATTGAAAGGGTCTTCTCCTCCCCTACCTGCATTCCGACAACTCCCTCATCAAACCCCTTAATCATCTGGCCTGCGCCTACCTTAAATGTAAGAGGCTCATAATTTCTCATCTGGTTGTATATCCCTGCTTGAATAGCTGCTTCCTTGACGGAAGTATCGAAAATTGTGCCATCTTCAAGTCTTCCTACATAATCAACTGAGATGGTATCCCCGTTCTCAATTCTTTTGCTGGTATCTTTTGTTATATCCTCGGCCATAAGAATCAATAAAACAAACGAGAACATGCTAGATAAACGTGCTGATAAAATAAAAATCGAATATTGGCTAAACAGCGATTTCAGGAATTGGGATTACAGGAATTCCCGAAATTGTCTCTTTCAGGTTTCAATTTGAGATTCAGTCTCTTTCAGTTCTTTCTGGTATTCAATATATGAATAAACAGCCGTAAATCCAGCAATAAAGAGTGCAGGTCCGAGAATGAAAAAGAATGTAAGTTCAGGGAAAAAAGCTCCCAGCACAGCAACTATCCCGGCAATCCTGAATAGCTTTCCTCCGAGCCGGTTAGTTTTTTCCCACACCTTATCGCTGCTGAGTGTCCAGGGAGTCCTTATGCCGATAAACCAGTTTCTCTCTGCATTTTCCACAAGAATTCCTATATAGTAAAATAGAAGCCCTATTCCTGCAGGAAGCATGGCATTCGGACTAATCCGGACACCTGTATTCCAGAGCAGGATCTGGAGATGGACGGCAAGCATAAATAAAGTAAAAAGAACTACAAATCCGTCATAATACTTTCTGAATTTTGCTATATTTTCTCTCTTAGGGTCGATTTTGGGGATTACCATGAATAGTACTGCAAGCCCCGTAATCACCAGGGGCATGAAAAAGAGTCCCCAGAGCTTCGACATATAGCCGTCGACTTCTCCCCTGGAGTTCCAGTGGGTTGCCATTATTTCAGGCACATGCGGGTAGAAGTAAATTGAAATTATAAAAGAAAAAAGGATCAATCCTGTGATTACAGCTGTGGATTTACGCATATAGGTTGTTAAGATTTCCAATTATTTAAAAAAAGTGGAGGTTTGAAACGAGATTTGAATGTATGTTATTGGAAATCTGAAATTATGCTGTTTTTAATATTACTTCTGCGGCAATGGGTTTTGCAGGACTTAAAACGCTATTGACATCTTTCTGGATCTTTATCCCACAAAGGTAGGCATTTCACAAGCCTCTTCACAAAAGGCTTGAGCGAAAACCTTTTGAAAAAAGGTTTTATCGAAAATGTAGTAACG
>CAYSZA010000046.1:0-1311 GCA_964435275.1 uncultured Methanosarcinales archaeon
TTTTTGGCGGATTTGGAGGAATATTTAAACGCGGCGCCGTAACTGATGGAGTACACATTTACGAAAATAACACATTTAACGATATATCGGGCAATATGTATGAGGGAGGAAACGGAATCGATAACACACTTATAATTAGAAATAATACTCAAAACAACGGGATGCATGGGGTTATTTTCCCATTTGAGGGAAGTTTCAGGAATATAGTAATAAGTGGGAACACTTTTAGCAATCTTTCGCATCATGGAGTGTATCAGAAGTTTCTAATAAACGGGGTAAACTTAGAGATTTCTGATAATAATTTTGCAAATATAAAACAAGATGGAATATATATAGACGGAAATTCTTTCACAAATGGAGTTGTCAAAATAAAGAATAATACCCTGATAAATGTGAATACACCGAATTCTTCTCCCGGAATTGCAATTAAAAAGGTTCAAAATGCCGAAATTACTGCAAACAATGTTGCAGGCAGCAGTACCGCGACAGGTACTGCTAATGCAAAACTACCTGAAGAGTCTATATCTGAGAAATCTACAATTTCCGAAATAAAAGTATCTAACAACCGTTTGCGTGAGGCTTATCCTGACCTTGTATACCAGAATTCGCCTTTTATTGATGTAGGTGGAAAGGAAAATGCCAGGTATAGGGATATAATGTGGTTTGACCTTAGCAAATACACCGGTGACTCTCAGGTAGGTAATGCGATCCTTTCTCTCTACTGGTATTACCCCGAAGGAAGCACAAGATCCGATGAGACTGTAATTGAGATTTACAGGCCTGCTTCTGCCTGGGACTCTAATTATGTGAGCTGGAATAAAAGGGACAAAGGCGCTGCATGGAAAAATCCTGGAGGAGACTGGTACGATAAAAACGGTGTCATGCAGGGCAATACTCCATACGCTACGCTAACTCTTAAAGGCAGTGCTATCCCTGACAATAGATACTACGAGCTGGATGTAACCGATCTAGTAAAAGAGTATACGAGTGGAAAGTACGAAAATACTGGTTTTCTGATAAAAGCCCGCACCGAAAGCAATAATTATATTGCATTCTACAGTAGTGACTGCGGAAACCAGAGTCAAGTACCAAAACTTCAACTAGATACTTCTTTCGTTCAAAATGGGGGAACTATGAGTAGTGGCTTAAAAGAGGAGAAGCTACTGCAGACTTTTTTATCATCAATGACGGCATATTATGAATACTTGAAAATGAAGGTTGCTGATTTCTGTTGAAGACCTTCTAATAAGACATGTAAATGAACAGAAGGGTATCCAACGCATATGGCATCAAGCTTACTTCGACATTTAT
>CAYSZA010000046.1:1411-14138 GCA_964435275.1 uncultured Methanosarcinales archaeon
AAATGAACAGAAGGGTATCCAACGCATATGGCATCAAGCTTACTTCGACATTTATATTGTTGTTGATTATAGAAAATCTGTGCTGTTGTTGATTATAGAAGATCTATGCTGTTGTTGATTATAGAAGATCTCGAAATTTTCAGTTTCAGGTTAATTGGCTGTAGTGGCATTAAACAATTTGTTTATTTCCAGAGCTCTCTTCAAGGCATTTTTGTTTTGTCGGCGCGTTGACCTACAGGTGACAGTAGTTAATGATGGCATCTCCTTGAACCTATTTCTTCTCTTTTTCATACCACTGCCTTCCGGAACTGATATGTCCCGAGAATTACCATAACCCCGGCTCCGACGGTAAGGCACATAAGCCCCTGAAAAGGTATTCCTCCTTCAAACAGGATTCTTGTGCTGTCTATTGCATAACTTACCGGATTAAGTTCTGCTATTGTCCTCAACCAGGAAGGCATGACCTCGTAGGGCATAAGCGCACTGCTGGTGAAGAATAAAGGCATGCTGATCATGCTGTTCACAGCTGAATAACTGTCATGGTCACTTAAGTACAGCCCTATCATAGTTGACAAAGCAGAGAAAAAAACCGAAAACAAGAACAGTGTAAGATATATCAAAACTGTACTTATGGGATTCAATCCCCTTACTCCAAGGAGCGTGGCTATAAGGAGGATTACAGTTGCCTGCAGTAGCCCTCTTACACTGATAAATAGGATTTTTCCATACAGCATGCTTTCTCTTGGAGAGGGCATGGCAAGGAATTTATTCAGAAAGCCCAGTATTTTATCAAAAATCATAAGAGAGCCGCCCTGCAGTGCGGAAAATAGCATAGTCATGACAAGGATGCCAGGGGTGATAAACTCTAGATAATTATCAGTAAATTTTGTAGGCAGTGCAAGTCCGACAAATACCAGCCAGGCTGCAGGCATTACAAGTGAGGAAACTACGGTTACCCTCCCTCTTAGCCATTTTATGAGGTCCCTTTCAAAATAGTAATATACTGCTTTCATTATCTTCTCCTCAAAAGATTTCTAAACTGGGTTGAATTGAAACTTGCCTGCTCTTCAGGGGTTTTAACTTTCTCAAGAAAAACATCATTAAGAGAAGCATCTTCTCCTATGGAATTTACCAGGTTTTCAGGAGATCCAACAGCTGCTATTCTGCCTTTATCAATAATAGCAACCCTGTTGCAGTACTTTTCTGCCTCTTCAAGGTAATGAGTGGTCATGAATATGGTCATGCCCTCTGCTTTAAGCATCCTTATATGCTCCCATATTTTCTTTCTTCCACTCACGTCCAGCCCAAGGGTGGGTTCGTCCAGAAACAGAACCTCAGGTTCATGAATAAGTGCCTGAGCAAGCTCAAGACGCCTTCTCATTCCTCCTGAATATGTTGCAACAAGATCACTGGCACGGTCTGAAAGCTCCATCATTTCAAGTACTTCTTCTACCTTTGAATTTCTATTAGGGACGCCGTAGAGTTTTGCATAAAGCTGTACATTTTCCCTGCCTGTGAGTTTTCGGTCAACTGCCATATCCTGGGGAACATAGCTTATCTTTGACCTTACTTTCTTTGATTCTTTTACCACATCGTACCCGCAGACTTTTGCAGTTCCGCTGCTTGGTTTTAGCAGAGTTGTAAGCATCATAACCGTGGTACTCTTGCCAGCCCCGTTGGGACCCAGAAGGCCAAAGATCTCGTTTCCAACATTAAGATCGAGATTATTAACCGCGATCAGGTTTCCAAAGGATCTGGATAATTTTTTTATTTCTATCACAGGTATCCCCTTGCAATTGCATAAACAGGCCTTAAACCTGAAGTATAATAAATTCCACTTGTACAGATTCCACTTGTATAAATTCTATTTATGTATACATTGTAAAGAAACTTTATGATGACGGTACTTGTGGCCGTAAAAATAAAAACTGTAATCACTACTTTATCAAAATCAGAATACTTTAGCTTTTTGAGATATGTCCTGTCAAGATTTGATATAGAGTTAGTATGTTTCGTATAAGTAAAGCAAAGAGAGGTCTATTTCTTCAGGTCAAGGTTTGATTAATCAGAAGGCAATTGAAATACGGGGAGCCAAAAAGCTATGGTGAGAGTCTGGTAAAACCAGAACAAATTCATAAATAAAATACATTTTTATATGTAAATCAATTACCTTAATAAGATAACGGATGTTCAATCCGATCCAAGACCCTCAAATAGAAATTAAAATTAAGTTATCTGAAAAATGGAGAAAAAATAGAGATAGGTTTTTTTCGTTAGTATAATTTATATTTGTAGCATTTGGATTCTATTCTTTAATATTGTCAAATATATAGAAATCTCCCTATAGTAAGTTCAGGAATCTGAATTTCTTTCTCATACTTCATTTTTCTTTGATTATCGGACAGGAGACTTAATTTTGGGAACAATTAGCGAAAAGATTTTCTCCCGGGCAGCGGGAACAGAGGCAAAGGCAAACGATTTTGTCCTGGCAGATGTCGATTATGCAATGGCACATGACGGCACTTCGGTACTTACAGTTAACGCTTTTAAGGAAATGGAAATGAAAAAGGTCTGGGACCCCTCGAGAATCATAATCCCCTTTGACCATATCGCACCTGCAAATAATGAGACGTCAGCTACTTTGCAAAAAGAAATCAGGGAATGGGTAAAGGAGCAGGGTATTCCTAACTTTTATGAGCTGGGAGAAGGGATCTGCCATCAGGTACTTCCTGAAAACGGATTTGCCCTGCCCGGAAAACTGGTTGTGGGAGCGGATTCGCATTCCTGTACCTATGGAGCTTTCGGGGCTTTTGCAACAGGCGTGGGAGCCACGGACATGGCTGAGATTTTCGCCACAGGCAAGCTCTGGTTTAAGGTGCCTGAGAGTTTCAGATTCACTGTTGAAGGAAAGCTTGGAAAAGGAGTTTATGCAAAGGATCTGACCCTTTACCTGATCGGGAAGACCGGGATTGACGGTGCTACCTATAAGGCTGTAGAGTTCTACGGACAGGCTATTTCCGAACTGTCGGTTTCCGGCAGAATGACTCTCTGCAATATGGCAATTGAAATGGGAGCAAAAACCGGGATTGTTCCGCCGGACAGGAAAACCTTCGATTTCCTGAATAACAGGGCTGCTGCTCCCTATGGGCCTGTTTACGCTGATCAGGATGCTGTTTATGCGAAGGAATTCCTTTATTCTGCTGACGATATCGAGCCTCAGGTAGCGTGCCCGCACCAGGTAGACAATGTAAAGCCTGTGGGAGAGGTCGAAGGCACTCACATAGACCAGGTTTTTATAGGAACGTGCACGAATGGAAGACTTGAAGACCTTGAAATCGCAGCCGAAATCCTCAAAGGAAAAAAGGTTGCGGTCAGAACTATTATAATTCCTGCTTCCCGCACTACTCTCCTTGCAGCAATTGAGAACGGAACAATGGAAACCCTGCTCAAAGCAGGCATCACGCTTGCAACACCTGGCTGTGGGCCCTGTCTAGGTGCTCACCAGGGAGTGCTTGGGGAAGGGGAAGTTTGCATCTCAACCGCAAACCGAAACTTTAAAGGCAGAATGGGAAAAGACGGTTTTATCTACCTCGCGTCCCCTGCAACCGCAGCAGCCTCGGCATTATCCGGCGAAATTACGGATCCAAGGACATTTTGAGTCTTAAAAATAAAAGCAGGCAATTTAATGGGAGCGTCTGAACAGGATAGTTTGAGATCTTATGCCTATCTGCCGGAATTTTAAACTATCCTGCTTATTAAAATTATCTTATCCTTTTCAGCCTATCTATTTTCTACCTTTTTATTTATTTTCTCTCTTTTCAGGTTAACATTAAGAATATTTTAATTATATCCAGCGGGCATTTATACCATGAATCGCATATATTTGAACAGGAGGGACAGCTATTACTGAAGAACTCAGTCACGAAAATCTTTCGAATTTGATTGAACACTGGATCGAGCATAACGAAAGCCACATACAGAGCCTCAAGGAATGGGCTCAGAAAGCCAAAAAAGATGGTTTTCTCGAAGCCTCTGAGGAGATCTTTGAAGCTGCCAGCGAGCTTGAGGACGCCAACAAGCACCTTAATAAGGCAAAAGAAGGGCTTTTCCATCTCCGTTGAGAAATGTAAGATCTAAAGCTTAAAAATTGATCTTTTATATTTGTGTGCAGGGGTTTTCCCCGGCACTATCTTTTTTTCTTTTTTGTTTGTGAATTGTTTGTAAATCCGACCTTCATGGTTCTTCACAGGTCAGGAGTCTCTTAACCTCGTTTAAATCCGTAATAAGTTCCATGACATTTGATTCTTCTATATATTTCGTGAAACTTTGCTCCTCCTCAAGGCACAAGTCCTCACTTTCCAGTAACTCTTCAATCAGGCTGCCCCCAAAAATGCCCGATGCAGGTTTATCATTTTCAGTTTTGCTCTTCTCAGGTATTGTATCTTTTTCATTCTCCTCTATAAAACTGGCAATTTTTACTTTATCCATGTTTTCAGGAAAAGCAACTTCTTCAGCTTTCTTTCTGATACTGCCAGGGTCCGCTTCTTTGTCACCTTCTACCTCATTTTTCTCGCTGGCAGATTTTGCTTCTTCCTTAACGTTTATCTCTATTATGTCGGCTCTTTTTATTTCCCCTGTTTCTTTTAATTCGACGGATTTCTCGGTTTTTTTAACTTTTTCCCCTATCTGGTTATCTATCCTCTCTGAAGTTCCGGTGTTTTCTTTTTGCAAAGCATCATTCTCAAATTCAAGAAGTCCGGAGATTTCCGGATACATGTTTCTGCGAAGCGGGGGGAAGATTTCCTCTCTCCAGAGAAACTCCGATATTTCTCCACTCTCTTCTTCTGTTTTCTGGAACTGACAGATCCTCGACTCAATCTCTTTTTTTTCTTCAAAAAGCTTTCTTATTTCGATCTCAACTTCTTCTTTGCTTTTTATCAAATTTCGTATTTTCGTATCGTTTTTGCTATCAGGCTTATGCATTAAATGCTTTAACTCGTTAATTCTTAGATATTTTAATCCATTAACCTTCAGATCTTTTAGCCCGTTAATTTTTAGATTCTTTAATCCATTCATATTATTGCCTCCCACTAACCCTGAACTTTCCTTAATAATTCTTCAGTTTAAGATTCCTTTATACTTTAAATGTGAATACCCCTGATACAACCGGCGGTATGAGAATCATGCAGAGCCCGGAGATTCCTGACAACAGTCCTCCATAAAAAAAGAGTTTGCAATTTCCTCCTCCTTCCACAATTTTTACTACGAGAGCATTTGAAATTGTTAGAATAATCACTACGGAAAAGGTGAACGTATAGAGCAGCGGTATACTGTCGGCTACATTGAACATGCTCATTCCCATCCCTGAAGCACCTCCCTGAATAGAAGAATAAGATTCACTCATTTTAGAAACGAGACCGCTAAATTTGGAAATTATCTCTATGATAAAGACTAGAAGTCCGATCATAACAGCGTGAAGGGTGATGGCAAGGCCGCGGAAGCCAGAGCTGACAAGTTGCCTTTTCATTCTTAGAAGCACAATAGCGAGACTTGAGGACGAGACTATGTCTCCTATTTCGGCAGGGTCTCCTCCAAGTTCAACGGCATCCGTAAAGATTCTCGAGCATCGGTTAATCAGTTCAGAACCTGTTTCTCCTATGAACTTTTCCCAGCAAATTTTCGACTTAAAACCCATTGAAAGGTCTGTGTGCAACTCCTGAACTCCAGGTTTCAGACAACCTATGGTTTCCATATCAAGATTTTCCATTGCACTCCTTATGGTAATTCCTGTTGTCCCGGCAAGCGTGCCCAGGGTCTTCATAAAAGCAGGAAAGTTGCTGTCCCTTTGATCAATATTTTTGTCGTCTACCATAGCAAAGATGCCTATCGGAAACGTAAAGAGAGCTATTGCAAGCAGGATAAACTGCAGTTTTGCCCCTGTCAGAATAAGGATAATGACCGAAACTGCTCCTACTGGAAGCAGGATCCTGCTAGTAAATCTTATTTTCTCCTGTTCTTTTGATCGCCTGCTCAGGGTATGAATTTTCTTTTCAGCAGGAGCTGCCTTATATATAATGAAGAGGGCAATTCCACATATGAAGATAGTTAATATTACAATAAGAAAAGTAATGGTTCCTATGTTTGAGATATTGTAAATCATGACTGAAACAAGAATTATAGTAACAACAAGGGTCACGGACACCATCAGGGCAGTATACCCATCGGTCCATTTTTTCAGGGTTTCGACACTTCGCTCGTACTCATTGGAATAGATTTCTTCCCTTGTGAGCTTTTCCTGCTTCAGGAAGTTTTTTTCCGGCTCTCCCGAAGAAAGGATATTTGCCATCCTCCCAAAGAATTTAGAGAGATATATATCCGATAGTTTCTGGGAGATATACTTGCAGGCTTTTGCATATGCATATCCCCATTTTGAGGCGAGAATATGAATTTGCCTGAAATATTTCGAAGCTTCATACTCCTTCTGAGCTCCTGCATAATCGAAGATCCTGTCTCTTTCAATATCTGCAGTCGAAATTGCTGCCATATATGTTAACAGAAAAAGTGTGTCGTCGTTTACTCTCTCAACAATCTTAATGCTCTTCAACTTCCGGGCAAGACTTGAGTATCCTTCAAACCCGCGGTTTGCAGTGTGGGATTTCAAGCACGCAAGTTTCTCCTCAAGTTTCATGATATCAACCCGGCTTCCTCAATCTGGATCAGTGTATTGAACAGGTCATAGAAGTTGGTAACCTTCGCCTCATGGATTTTTCTGAGAATTTTTACTCTCCTGTCAAGTTCCAAATAAATTCTCCTAACCTTATTTTCCGGAATCCCTAAGCGTGGGGCTATCTTCTGTTCCAATAAATATGAATTATTTTTTCCTGTAAACTTGAAAGTATCTGTTGCAGGGTCCCACTTGAATATATCCATAAAATTGAAAGCCTGATTTACGGAGTCATAACCTACTATCTCGTTTATGCTCAGAACCCTTCTTCCCATCCCTTTTCCAGGGACATTTACCGCACTCTGGATAAGGACTACGTTCAGATTGTCCACGTAGTTCTTGGGAACATTTATCGGGTCACCAGTCAGCCTCTGAATTAATTTTTCAACTGATGCCGCATGGAACGTTGACATGACAGGATGCCCTGTCTGCATAGCCTGAAAAGCAATATTGCCTTCCACTCCACGAATCTCTCCAATCATAATCTCATTGGGACGCTGGCGCAGGGCAGCCTTTAACAGGTCAAACATCGAGACATCAGATCCGCTGTCATCCCTGGTAGTTCTTGTAACTTCTCTTGTCCAGTTCTTATGAGGAACCTGCAGTTCCGGAGTATCTTCAATAGAAACTATTTTGGACTCAGGTGGAAGAAAAGTAGTTATAGCATTCATCATAGTGGTTTTCCCAGACGCTGTTTCTCCCGAGATAAAACAGTTCATCCCTGCCTTCAGCATCATCCACATATATGCAGCCATAGTATAGTCAATTGTCCCGAATTCAATAAGTTCGAGGATTGAAATAGGGGTTCCCATGAATTTCCTGATGGTAAAATTGCTTCCTCTTCTGGATACATCTTCCCCGAACACGATATTAATTCTTGACCCATCTGGGAGGGCTGTGTCAACTATGGGGTCTCGATACGTGATCGGCTTTCCTACCTTTTCGGACATCTGTATGATAAAAGAGTTGAGTTCCTCTGTCTCCTGAAACGAGATTGCTGTTTTAAGGGACGAAAAAACCTTATGCTCAACGAAAACCCTCCCAAGCCCACTGCAGCTTATATCTTCTATATTTGAATCCAGTAGCAAAGGTTCGAGAATTCCCATCCCAATCTTGTCCCTTATCATGAGATACTTGATAGCTTTAAATCCTTCAGGAGTTACGTAAATACATTCCCGCTTTTTTATTTTGAAGGCTTTGCCTGCCTCCTTTAAATTTCCTAAAAATCCGAACTGCAATTTGCCGTTTTTCTCTCCAGAGACAGTTTTTCTCTCCTCAGTAACTTTTCTTTTTTTTTCTGCATTTTCTTCTACGTTTTCATCTGTTATTGAACAAACTTTTCCAAGCGCCTTTTCCAGAAGCTTTTTCTTTTCTTCCGGATCTTTAGTATCAATATCTTGATTGTTTATAACATCGATAAGCAGCCTTTCTACAGCCTCAAGTGTGCTGTCCATATTCTGGAAGAGGCACGGTTCTATCGGGATGTAATAGTTTCTTATATCCTCTTTATCAGGATAAATATGGACAGCAAGCCCTTTTCCAATAGGATAAATGAGGTTCGGGTGTTTGATACCCTTCATAGCTCTTGAAATCTTCAAATGGAACTCCGGGATTTCGACCTGCTCTAGAGGAAGCCTGCAGATATAATCAAGAATGTGACTGTTCTCTTCCCTGCCTACAAAATCCCGTAACTCTGAAGAAAGTCTGGAACGCACTTCCTCTTTGGAGCGTTTTCCATTTACCGGTGCAGGTAACGGGTTAAAGGGTAGAGAGTCCATTTAAAATCCTCATTCGGGTCTTCTTTTTAAAGTACTTCCCGGATGTTTCTCCCCTCTCAAGCTCTCACTTTTGAAACCGGAATAACTTTCAGCCCACACTCACTGTTCACATCAAAACTCAACATATTTCCAACAGTCTTTCTGGCACCTCTCAACTTCTGGATCTCCATGGTTTTTATCCATTTGTCTCCTACCTGTTCAATCCTCAGTTCAAGGCAGGAATCACAGACTGATCTTAGCCTGTAGAGCACTTCCTGGGAGAAAGCATACCCATGAACACTTATAATAATGGTCTTTCCTTTATCGCAAAGTTTTACACATTCAGTAAAGAAACTCAGTAAGGCATTTTCAGAGGCACTCACTGCGAAAATAGTCAAGGAGTCAATCAGGATAAATTCTTCTTCACATTCTTTCACACATTCGAGCAGCGTCAGCAGCAAGTTTTCAGCAAGCTCCGGATTTTCTTCAATATAGCTTGCTTTTATTTCAAATATTCTTGACCTCCCTATTATAAAGTAGTCAGAAATGTCCTGTTTCAGGTTCTCCATATTATCCAGCAGGGTTTTGGAGGTTTTTTCGGTCGTTAAAGCCAGAACTCTTTTATCTTGGTTGAGAGCCCCCCACATAATCTGTTGCATTAAAATAGATTTTCCGCTGTCGTTTGCTCCTTCGAGCAGGCACAGGGAACCTACAGCGACGCCTCCATCAAGTTTCTTATCGATTTCCAGATTCCCGGAGGATATGAACTCTAAGGGTTTTTTCTTATCATTTTCCGGATTATCTGACGTCTCTTCACAAAGTGCTTCTTCTTCAAGCAACAATTCCTTTCCCACACTTTCTCCCATTTTCTCCCCTCTGTTTTTAGACATTACCTATCCTTTACTTCCTCAGTCTTCCGATTCAGCTCGTTGATCGAGCCTGTATAGTTCCGGATGTTTGAATAGACTTCAATTCACACTTTAAAATATCCCGAAGTTCTTGCTCCGTTTGGGGTAGCTACCATAATCCAGTTTGTACTCCCGTTTTCCAGGGAATCTTCAAGCAAAATATCCAATTCCATCTCCTCATCAGGATCAAAAATTCCGGGATTTACCAGACCTGGACTGATATCCCCCACAGCCCATTTGTTTTTTGATGTGCCTGCATCTTCCTGATAGGGAATCCATATGGTTTTTACAGTCCCGGACGTACTGGAGTACTTAACGATTACGTCCATATAATCGAAGTCCCCTATCTTTGTGGAGCCCGTATTATACAGCGATACGAAAATATGGGTCTCATCTGCATTGATATCCGTAGCATTGATATCCGTAATCTCTATCTCTGTTTTCAGGATCTCATCTTTATTTTCCTGCATTTCTATCACTGAATTTGCAAGTACATCTGCCATGTAAAACCCCCCGCCTGAACAGATATAAGATGTCAGGAGGATAATTGAAACCGATATCATTGCTGCAATAACTGTGCCGAACCCCATTATGACACCGTGAAATAGGTTTCTTCCGAAACTCCGTTGTATACGCCGAATTTGATGAAATATTTCTTTCCACTGACAGGTATACCAGCCGGTTTTAGTATAATCTTAAGTGTTTCTCCTCTATCCCAGCTATCGTCTCTGCTTTGCTCTATAGAGTAATTCCAGCAGGGAGCCAGACTTCCGTTTTCCTCATATTGTATCCTTCCAAAATTTCCTGACTCTCCAAAAAAAAGGTCAGATTCTGGAACCAAACCGGAAGATATCCCATTAGGCCCTACGTTCTTGACCCATATATGGATTTCAGAGCCATTAGCGGCAGTTGTTTCATGCAAAATTTCCACATCTGTCAGAATCTGTTCTCCCATTGCATTGGTGCGGCTGATTATAGGGTCTCCTGCAGAAATCACCGATGGATATACCGCAGAAACAAATCCAAACACGCAGATAATGGATGCTATTGTTAGAATCGCAGAGCTTATCGCTTCCCCACTCATTATGCGGCCCCCCTGATTTCCGATTCCCTTACCAGTTTATTTAAAATGATACCTGTCAGGGTATAGTAATTATATCAGCCTGTTTATATCAGAGATATTTATCATGCAAGTAGGCATTGGTTATGTCAAACAATAACTGTTACGTCATACAGGATTTACTTAAATTACTTGACACTAATAATAATTGGCACTGATAATAATTATTTGATATTAATTGGAACAATTGATTCTGTTTTTCAGTTTACTTTCCGGCTGCTGTTCCCGTTTGAAAACATGCCCTTTTTACTATCCCTTTCTCTAGCATGAAGCTTAATAAAGTGGCTGAACCTTATTCCTGAATCCTCCGGGGTTAAGGATCGCATTCAACTGGGCAAGCACGGTAATATTGTCTTTCATGTTGACTTTCTCTTCTCCTGCAGGCTCCTCAATAGGAAGGTTTGCAATATTTTCTATAATGTATTTAGCTTCTTCCGGAAGCTGCCCGGTGAGTGAATAGAGGTCAAGCAGGACTTTAAGGTTGCTGTGGCCTATTGTCCTGACAGCGTAATCCACCCAGCGCATGAGTTCAACAAGTGTGAAGGTATCCATCTTCCTGACTTGATTTTCAGTGTCAACAGGCTGCACTGGTGTATTTTGCCGTAGCATATTCCCTTCAGGAACCTCATAAAGGGGAACGGCACTGGATGGCTCCTGGAAGCTTTCCTTGTCTTTTTTATCTTTGAGCCCGGCTTCCGGCAAGCCTGCGGATGATTTTAGATCCTCCTTTTCTTCATCAGCAGGGAATTGGTTCTCCGATTCTGATTCTTCTTTTGCCTCAAGCCTTGAAACTCCATGCCTGTGGCCGTTATAGAAGGGATTTTCGTTCTTGTTTACAAGGTCCCTTATATCCACGAGTAACTCTTTGATCTCCCCTTTGACGATTTTAAGTTCGGTTTCAACTTCCTCAACCCTTTTGTCCAGTTCCATATTAATCACCTGAGTGAAAAATGAAATTTCTTCATTTCTATACAAAAGAAAGGGGGAAGTTCCCCCTGAATTCCCTTAGGGCTACTTCAGGACCATAACCTTGTCGAGTTGCGCTGGAGTTACCCTTGTTATTGGAACGATTGCGCCTACCTTTGGTTTGATCTCAAGTCTGAACTCTTTATTTACTGCCGGAGAACCTGCTGCACCAGATGCAAGCAGTGAGCCAGCAGGAGCGGTGACAGTTAATTCTACTTTCTCATGCTGTTCCAGAATGTCATCATTGTCATTGTTCCCTATAAACTGTTGAGTCCAGGCAGTGCTTTCGGCGTACACCTCGCTATCAGCATAACTTACCACAAGCATCCCGGCAGTACTATCCACTCCGATATCTACAGGAGCCTGTCCTGCTGTGAGCTGAAGGGTGACAGTAATAGTATCTACTTTAAGTGTATCTGCACTTTCTGCTATCACATCACCTGCAAGTTCAACTGAAGAAGTGGTCTGTTTGACACCTTCATCAATGGTCTTTTTGGCAGTATCGGAGGTGGTAAATCCTGCTCCGAGAACGACATAAGAAAACACTGCTGCCACAACTACAAAAGCGGTCAGCACAATTGCTGATTCGAGCCCTGTGAAGGCTTTATCATTTTTCCTAAAGATGCTAAAAATTCCTTTCATTCGATTCACTCCTGAAATTATCTTTGAATGAAAATATATAGAGAAACTAAAGGGTCAAGCTTTCAACGCCTGTATTTCTCAAGTTTTGACAAATTCGTTAACGGAAGATGAGATCTTCAGGAATTGATCTGCAAAGTCCCCTATTAATAACCCCATACACATACCCATAATTTTACAACAGATACTAATATCTCTTCATTTATTAACTTTTCCTAAAAATTAATAGAGATTCGCCGAAGACAATTTAATTAGGGAAATGAAACAAGAGACGAAACAGCTTTCTACTTATATGCTAGCTGTTCCAAAGTTTGAAGATCTTTAAAAAATTGAAATTTTGGGAAATCGGTTTAAATAAAAATAGAAAGAGGAGATTTTAATAAAATTTTTCAATTTCGCGCTTTACTTCTTCAAGAGAAAATTTCTGCCTTATAAGGGGCTTTTCCTGGATTGCCGGCACTCTGTCCTCAAAGACCTCCCTCTGGTATTTGTAAAAGATCCCGTTCGGGATTTTATCTCCCCATTCAAGGGATTTTTCGAACGCCTTCATACGGTCGGAAGGGTCATAGTCATCCCCAAGCTTGTAAACTCGATCCCTGTACCACTTGAATGT
>CAYSZA010000047.1:0-14104 GCA_964435275.1 uncultured Methanosarcinales archaeon
GTAATTCATACTTAGATATTTTACGTTATTGTGAAAAAACGCATAAAAATAAGATAAAATGCAGGAAGATTTATAGAGATAAAGAAAAAAGCCATTTATTTGTAAGGAATATTGGCAGATTGAACGCTCTCATCCGGATCTCATTTTTCGTTACAAGAGACTCCTATATACCTGCTGACCTTGTTTACGGTTTCCAGACGCCCGGGTTATTAGCTTTCTTCTGAAAGCTGGAGAACTGTTCATCTCCTATTTTTCTCCGTTAATTCGGATCTACAGTGTTCTGTAGAGGACTTTTAAGGAAACTCAAAACAAAACAAGTGCTAAAAAAGCTCATTTTTTACATGAACCTATAGAAGAAATACTACTTAAATATAGGTTTTTCACACATTTTAGAATTTACAGAATTTAAGGTCAGGTGAAGTAATTTTAGAACCTTTTCTAAAATACCTCTAAAGCAAGTTCAAAATTATGACAAAAAACATCTTTAAATTATGCAAGCGAAATGAAAAAACAAAAAGAATATAAAATAGAACCATAGAATTTCAAAAAACAATTTTCAACAATATATTTACTCGAAATGTAAAATTCGGTTCTCGTTTATGATATCTCCATTTTTCTATTTGCGGCAAGTGGAGAAAGGAAAAACGAGCATTTAAAAGCAGCAGTAGAGAAATAAAAACAGGTAAGGGGATGAAGGCTGTTTAGCCAGTTAAGGAAGTAAAACTGGAGGTTTTTTTGCTCGATTGAAACCTGCAAATATATATACCTTACAAATATATATCTCTTGTAAAATAATTCTTGTAAATGTATTAATACAGGAATTTATTTCATATTAGAATAACTCTCATAAATTAATCAGATTTTGAAAGAAAACAGTCAGAGGTAACATGTGTATAGCTATTCCTGGAAAAATAATATCTATCGTAAATGAAAACACTGCGACTGTCGATATGGGTGGAGTCAGCAGAAACGTAAACATGGATCTCCTGGGAGGTGCCAATGAATCCATAATCGGAAAACATGTCCTTGTCCATGTGGGATATGCAATAGCAGAGATATCCGAAGAAGAAAGTGAAGAAACAATGCGTCTCCTCAAGCAACTCGCAGGGCTTGAAGAAATCGACGCCCCTGAAATCGACGCCCCTGAAAGCGAATCCCCCTGAAAGCGGATGCTGATAAAAAATGGAAAACGGGAATTCTTCTTTAAAGCCAGTAGTTCCTGATTTTGAAAAAAAGCTCCTGGAAAGAATCAAGAGCTCAAAAACCCCACTTCGCATAATGCATGTCTGCGGAACCCACGAGCGGACTATAGCAAAGTACGGGTTAAGGAGTGTCCTTCCGAATAATATCGAGGTAATAAGCGGTCCCGGATGCCCGGTCTGTGTTACTCCTGAAGAGGATGTTAATGTCGCAATAGCCCTTGCTAAAAGTGGAGCAACTGTTGTCACCTTCGGGGACATGATGCGGGTTCCGGGTTCGGCTGAAAGTTTGCTGGATGCGAAGTCCGAAGGGGCGGATGTGAGGATGGTGTACAGCATTGACGACGCCATTGCCCTTGCAGAAAAAAAACCTGAACTCGAAGTAGTCTTTTTCGGAATAGGCTTTGAGACCACAGTACCTGCAAATGCGGCTGCCCTTTTGAGAAAAACGCCCGAGAACTTCAGCCTGCTTGCTTCCCAGAAGCAAACTCCTCCTGCAATCGAACTCCTTGCGAGGGATACAAATGTTGATGCCTTTATTGCTCCGGGGCACGTTGCAACCATTATAGGCACAAAACCTTTTGAACCGCTTGCAGCAAATGGCTTTCCTGTTGTTGTTAGCGGGTTTGAGGCCGGTGATATTCTCCTCGGGATAAACCTCTTGCAGATACAGGTAGAGGAAGGAAGCTCAAGAGTAGACAATGGCTATCCAAGAGCTGTAAAACCTGAAGGAAACGTGATTGCCCTCAAAATAATGGATACCGTTTTCGAAACTTCGGATTCCGAGTGGAGAGGGATTGGAAGAATCGAGAATTCGGGGCTTGCGCTCAGGAAAGAATTTGAAGAGAAGGACGCTGCAAAAAAGCACGAAGATCTGTACGCCTCTGCCCTTGAAGAAGTCCGAAAGAAAGTGGGGAAAAAAGATAAAAAACGCTGTATCTGCGCAGCTATCCTTACAGGAAAAGCAAAACCTTCTCAATGTCCAAATTTCGGGAAGGACTGTACTCCGAAAAGTCCTGCAGGCCCATGCATGGTAAGCCAGGAAGGCATGTGCTACAACTGGTTCAGGTATTCAAGAGAAGGAGGCAACAAACTTGCATGAATTTTCCATAGCCTGTGAGATTTTTGATCAGGTAATCGATACTGCTAAAGCCAACCGGGCGACGGAAGTTAAGAAAGTAATTCTTCAAATGGGAAGGTTGGCTCATACGAATCCTGAACAGCTGAGCTTCTGTTTCAATGTCCTTGCAGAAGGAAGCATTGCGGAAAATGCGGACTTTGTTGTAGAAATGATAGCCCCTTCCCTGGAGTGCGAGTGCGGATATGAGGGAGATATCGAAGAAAAGCGGATACGAGAAAGCAGTGCACTTAGAAGTGAACTGCTTGCTTATGTGGCAGCTATGGATTGCCCTATCTGTGGAAAACAGGCCCAAATTACAGGCGGCAGAGAACTGATAATCAAAAGCATCGAGATCGAAACAGAAGAAGATCAGACTGCAGACAGGTAAAAACAAAAAGTATTCCCCAAGTGATGTTTATGTTGATGCATGTAATCCATATGGGACACGACGTCTATAAAGCAAATGATAAAATTGCTGAAAAAAACAGAAAAAAACTTGACAAACATCAGATTTTTTCAGTAAATGTTATGGGAGCAATCGGCTCAGGAAAGACTACACTTATTGAGGAGGTAATAAGGCACCTAAAAGACAAGTATAAAATAGCTGTGATTGCAGGGGATGTAATTGCAGAGATGGATTCTTCCCGTTTCAGGAAACTCGATGTCCCTACGGTCCCTGTAAATACCGGGAAAGAGTGCCACCTCGATGCCAAACTGGTAGAAAAGGCCCTGGATGAAATCGACCTCAATAACACGGACCTTCTGCTAATTGAGAACGTAGGCAACCTGATCTGCCCTGTGGACTTCAAACTGGGAGAACACCTGAGAGTTGTAATTGTGAGCGTGACCGAGGGAGACGATATTATCCTCAAGCACCCTATGATTTTCAAGACTGCCGAGCTTGCAATCATAAACAAAGTTGACATTGCACATGCAGTTGATGTCGATGCAGAGAAAATGCGAGAGGACATCCTTTCCTTAAACCCGAATGTACCGGTTATCCTGACCTCAAAGCACGACTGGGAAAGCCTTGAAACCTGGATTGGCTTTATCGAGCTTGGAATTATTAAAGCTCATAAGGAATGAAGAAAGGTAAAAGAATTAAGGTAGAAGCCAGTTAAAAGAAGTCAGAGTAAATTGAGAAGATCCAGTGGGCTCAAAAGGCGGAAAAAAGGAGACTTATATGAAATCAAATACCATTTCTCTTGAGCACGGTGCAGGCGGGGAGGTCATGCAGGCACTTATAGGAGAAATAATTCTTAAAAACTTTCGCAATAAAAGTGCAGGCTCGATAGGACTCGAATGCCTCGACGACGGATCCACAGTCAGACTTGAAGGTTTCGATGCAGTAGGATGTGAACTCGTACTGACAACTGACAGTCACGTAATAACACCTGCCTTTTTCCCGAATACAAATATAGGAAGACTTGCTGTTGCAGGCACTATCAACGACCTTACGGTTATGGGAGCAAAGCCCCTTGCGCTTACCTGTGCGGTAATAGTCCCTGAAGGTTTTTCACTAAGGGAGTTTGAGGAAATAATTAAAACAATGGATGAAACCGCTGCAGAAGTTGGCGTGCCAATAATAACAGGAGATACGAAAACTGTTGAAAAAACCGCGCTTGATTCGATTATCCTTAATACCGCCGGTCTGGGGGTTACGGATAGCCCTGTAAGAGATTGTGGGCTTAGGCCGGGAGACAAAATCCTGGTCACAGGTACTATTGGCGATCATGGTATCTCGCTTATGGCTCACAGGGAGGGTTTTGACTTTGAGACCGACCTGGTCTCGGATTCGGCCCCACTCTGGAAACTAATAGAACCTCTCCTTAAACTAAGAACCCCTGCGGGAGAGCCTGTAGTCACGGCAATGAAAGACCCGACACGTGGAGGGCTTGCAAACGCCTTGAATGAGATGGCAGCAAAATCCGGAGCTGGCATCCTTATTGAAGAAGACCGGATTCCATTCAAGCCAGCAGTTTCGGCAGCCTGTGAGATGCTTGGTCTTGATCCCCTCGAGGTTGCAAACGAAGGAAAAGCAATTATCGGAGTCAAGCCCGGCTTTGAAAAAGAAGTGCTTTCAATCCTGAGGCAGCACCCTTATGGCAGAGACGCAGCTGTTATAGGAGAAGTTACTCCAGATAATAAAGGAGAAGTAATCCTGAGAAACCGTTTTGGCGGCATGCGTTATGTGGATGTGCCTGCAGGAGATCCAATTCCCAGAGTGTGCTGACCGAGTTGTGGTTGGTGCCCGCTGTCCTTCTCGCTGCGCTCGAGAGGACCAATTTATGAGCAAGTAAGGTTGCCTTTAGCTCACCCAAAAGGACTAATTTTTCATTTTCAGTTTTATTTTTCTCTTTTTTGGGATTATACTTTTATTCAACAGCTGTCTATTTTTTATTCAACAATGTCTGAAACGGAAGATGGTTATCAGGAATTTAATACATTTAAAATCAGGCTTGAGCTGAAATAACTTTTGGAAGCAAAAAATGAATAAGAGAAACAAATTAATTTATAGAAGTAGCTGAAATAATGTCATTATATAAAAATGGACACTGATGAAAGAGGCGTAGTGACATCTATGATAATGGATTTTAAAGGTAAAAGCCCGAAATTATCAGAAACGGCTTTTATCGCGGCTTCTGCGGACGTGATAGGGGACGTTGAGATCGGAGATTTTTCAAGTGTATGGTTTAATGCCGTGCTTCGCGGAGACAGGAACAAAATAAAAATCGGGTCCCGGACAAGTATTCAGGATAATGTGGTAATTCATGCAGATCCTGAGAACGGAGTTCAAATCGGGGACCAGGTAAGTGTGGGGCACGGAGCTATACTTCACGGGTGCAGGATCGGAAGCAATGTGCTTATAGGAATGAACTCTACTGTATTGAATGGAGCCGAAGTCGGGAAAAACTCCATAGTAGGTGCAAATGCGCTGATTCCCGAGGGAAAGAAATTTCCTGAAAACAGTCTGATTATTGGGATTCCAGGGAAGGTTAAGAGGGAAATCGAGAGCTCCGAAATTGAGGCCATAGCAAAAAACGCCGCAGAATATGTGGAACTCACCAGAGAATACAGACAACAGGTGAAAAAACAGGAATCGACTAAGTAAAGCTGATGCAGAAAAATTAATCCGGCACTGAGACACTTATATACATTTACAGTGAATGAATCCTTATTTACGAGGATATTTCAGATCAAATTTTTTAATAAAGGCTTCAGCTTCCTCAAGGTTGACGGACTTCAGGATTAAATCTGTCTTTTCTTCTTTTCTTTCATCTCCTTCTTTAAATTGCGGGGAACCGACATATATCAGAAAGGCAAGCCCGGCTACCTGCCAGATAAGCTGAAGAAATTCGGACTGCCAGTTTTCAAACATGTCACGCAGCATTTTGCTTGCGAACCGGCTTAAAAGGAATCCAAAAGTGTAAATGGCTGGGAATATGTTTTAGCAACTTGATGATTGACAAGATACGGCTCTGAAGGAGTAATATAATATAATGGAAAAAAGCTATTGTAAAACGTGTGATGCAGAGATTCTTCCGGAGTTTAGAGTCTGTCCTGACTGCGGTACAGAGAGGATAAAAAATAAGAAGAAAAACCCTGCAGTCGCAGCATTATTATCCTGTATAGTTCCAGGGCTCGGCCAGATCTACGCAGGTGAGCTGTATAGAGGACTGGCATTGTTTGCCGCACTTGGATTTAGCCTGTGTTTGATAGTTCTTGTTATCGGAATTTTTACATTTTTTGCTGCCTGGATATTTGCAGTAATAGATGCATACAGGATAGTGAGAAAACAAAATTATGAAATCGAGGCGGCAACAGGTAAAATTTCGGTATAATCAGGTGTATATTCCCATTTAGACTGAAACAGGGAGAGAAGCATCCTACACCAGAGTCGATTACACAAGAAGTCGACGACTGCAAAGAGATAATATCAGGTGAAACTGAAAAATGAAGTAAAAACCGAAGAGGCAAGGAATATCAGACACAGAATATCAGACATAACTTTTTTATTTTTCACTTAATTTAGACCTCTCTATTTTTCGTGTATAAAATAACGTTGATAATTACTACTTTCTTAGAATCTTTACGCATTTTTTAAGAATTATAATTTTACTAAACTAAATAATTTTATCATGTTTGTACAGGATTAGGGCTGTGGAGGAGCGATCCCACGCAAGAAATCCTGTGTCTCAGTACAGAAAGAATGAAACCGCGCGATGCCTACTGTTAAACATTTATTTATATGTTAAAAGTGTATTATCTAGCGTGTTTAATGTTTTGTGCGACTAATTTCGCAATTAAACTAGATAAACTAAGTAGAGAGGTTAGTGACGTGCATAAGAACAATGAACTAAAAGAAGAAGCTGGCAAAGCCGCTAAGAAGGCAAAAGCAGAAGTCAAGAAGATTCCCAGAATAGATGAGAAGAAGACTCCCAGGAGAGATGAGAAGAAGGCTCCCAGGATAGAGGAGAAGCCTGCCTCCGGACCCCGTTATGCTCCTGGCTTCTGGAAAGGAACAAAGCAGAATCCAAAAATTGGGGAAAAAGTTGCCCACAAGCAGCGTTATATCCCAGGCTTCTGGAAAGGAGGGACTAAGTCCCAGGGAATAATTGAAAAATCCGGCTCCATACCCCGTTATGTTCCTGGGTTCTGGAAAGGAACAACGCAGAACCCGAAAATAAGTGAAATCAGGTACAAACAGCGCTATATTCCCGGACTCTGGAAGGCAGACAGGACCAGTTATAAACCTCGTTATATACCTGGCTCATGGAAAGGTACAAAACCGAATCCGAAAATAAGTCAAATCAAGTATAAACAGCGTTATATCCCCGGGCTGTGGAAAGCAACTGCCGATATGAAGAAAATAAGTGAAAAGGCTAGCTACAGTTCAAAGTACATACCTGGGCGGTGGAAAGGAACAAAATCGAATCCGAAAATAAGTCAAATCAAGTATAAACAGCGTTATATTCCCGGACTGTGGAAAGCAACTGCAGAGACTCAAAAGATGGATAAACCTGTTCATAAGCAAAAATATGTACCTGGCTTCTGGAAAGGGACAAAGCAAAATCCGAAAATAAGCCAGATCAGGTACAAACAGCGCTACATCCCCGGGCTCTGGAAAGGAAGCATAGAGACTCCGGTAAAGAAAGTTGACTATAAACCTCGTTATACTCCTGGCTTCTGGAGAGGCACAAAATCGAACCCGAAAATAAGTCAAATCAAACATAAGCAGCGCTATATACCCGGACTCTGGAAAGCAGATAAAACCAGTTATATACCTCGTTATATTCCCGGTTCATGGAAAGGTACAAAAGAGAATCCGAAGATAGCAGATATCAGGTACAAACAGCGTTATATCCCCGGGCTGTGGAAAAGAAGCATGGAAAAGGTTAGTTACAAACCTCGTTATGTGCCCGGTTCCTGGAAGGGAGTAAAAGCAACTCCTAAGAAAAATGGGAAAATCATTTATAAGCCTCGTTATGTACCAGGGTCCTGGAAAGGGAACACCGAGAGCCTGAAGGGCCTACGTACCTGAAAAGAAAAATGAAACACCGGTATGACTATAGTAAATGCGGTGATTGTAACTGCTTGAAGTCCTGTACTCTGGTTTCCCGGTTAAATTGCAAAAATCCTGATAGTCTCAAGGAACAAATAAGCATCCTCAATTGAAAAAACCAGCAAAAAGGTCAAGGCTAAAATTAGTGGGGGTCTCTGGCCAAATCTGAAAAATGCGCACATTCAACCTGTTTGATCGGATTTTAGAGCCTTTCTCCTGCTTTGATTTTACAGGAAACGACTCCCACAACCTAATCTCCAGAACTTTTTGTGATTAGCCGAACTCAGCTTTGTATTATCAGCTTTGTATTATCAGCTTTGTATTATCAGCTTATCCCGGCTTCTCGTAATTAGCATATCCAATGGTTGTTTTTAACTCCTGCTTTTAAGAATCCATTAGTGAGAGCATACAGTTTAAACGCACGAGTACCTGCAAGATATGCCTGCAAAGATTAACCCTTACCGGCCACGGAAAGGTGCGAAAGGTGCTAAAGCTCTTTCAAGCCCTGTTTTGAGGGGAGTAAAGCCTGAAACGCTTCCTGCAGTTCTCCGGGCCTAAGGGGACCTTAAAAGAATTATACGTTTTCGGAAACTGCATTTCGCAGGCAGGTTTCCCAGTCTTCGGGGTGATCTATATTGTCACACTGCCACTCGAATTCACGCCTTGCAAGCCTGATAGTTGCGCGTGCTTTTTTGAGTGGAATCAGTTCTTTTCCAACATCGCCGATACCACCGACTTCCAGGCAGCTTACGATATCAATCATAAATTTCTCCAGGCTCTCGGGAGGTATCGATTCATTCCTTGCATGGATTTCTGTGCATTTTGCGAGATATTCTGCAAGTACTTTCATCAGTTTCGTGTCACGCATGGTTCCAACTCCTTCGTACGATAAGTGGGGCAATTCACCTCGTCACACTGGGCTTTAGATTTGAGGATCACAACAATAACATTCATAAAATGCAGACATATCTTTCTGAATTCAGCCCAGGATACCCTTCAATCCTGATTTTTCAGGATAGTATCTCAAACACCAATTAAAAATATGCATTTTCGAAGCTTAAAGTTTTCTAAATAATCGTATTTGAGAGAAACTACGAACTTTTGGATACCGGCAGAAGTTTGTGAGTTCGCATATGGAGTCTTTTCTGTTACTGAACTTGAGAATAAATTAGCATACACGAATTTAAATTGACTAATCTGTGATAAATTTTCCAATGTCTTGCCTAAATATCTGAGTTGCCTGATTATAAACCTGTCTGGAATATCGGACTGGTCTGAGAATTTGACTCACATGAGTGTCTGAATTAGTGGAACGCAGGAACACAAAAACCAGGCAGACACTACAGCTAGAGCACAATAGGTAAAATAAATGGAAGCCTGCCCCCTAAGATATTATGCTTCGCAGGCTCCAGGGAAAAGAAGAGGCTTTTTCAAAGAATTAGTGCTTATAGAATCCCTCTAAATCAAACAGGACATTAATAGACTTATTAGACTTTTTAAAGACCATAAAATATTGACAGGAGAAAAGGAAAAACAACGTTAGAGAAATATATCTGCAAATGAATCAGGTACTGCTAAA
This sequence comes from uncultured Methanosarcinales archaeon, assembly GCA_964435275.1. Lineage (GTDB taxonomy): Archaea > Halobacteriota > Methanosarcinia > Methanosarcinales > Methanosarcinaceae > Methanosarcina. The sequence goes on from CAYSZA010000047.1 coordinate 9,462, forward strand.
CTAAATTAACATTAACAGGGCTATTAACCTGTAAGTCTTCACGAGTTTCCCAGAATATCAATCGATTACTGAGGAAGCCCAGAAGTGACTGGTATCTTTTGATTAAAGCTGGACACAGCCAAAAATTCACGGTGATCTAAAATGCCAAAGGTAGATTTAAAAAAAGAGAGTAAGGAACTGTACAACCCCTCTGCAAAAGAAGTTTCAATCGTAAACGTCCCTGAGATGAGTTTTCTAATGATAGACGGTGAAGGCGACCCCAATACATCACAGGAATATCAGGATTCAGTAGAAGCCCTGTTCTCAGTGTCCTTTAAAGCCAAGTTTATCTCTGAGAAAGAGAACTCGCAGGATTATGTGGTAATGCCTCTTGAAGGGCTCTGGTGGGTTGAAAATATGGAGGATTTCGATATCCGGGATAAAAGCAGCTGGAAATGGATAGCTATGATAAGACAGCCCGATTTTATCACAAAAGCACTGATAAAAAGAGCCATAGAAGAAGTTGGAAAGAAGAAAAATCTTCCTGCACTCTCCGGAATAAGGTTTCAAAGCCTGAACGAAGGCTTATCAGCCCAGATAATGCATATTGGCCCATATTCTGAAGAAAGCCCGACAATAGAGAAACTGCATAATTTCATTGAAGAGGGAGGCTACGAATTTGACGGTAGCCTGCCAGGTGAGAAACACCATGAGATATATATAAGTGATATGCGCAGAACAAAACCTGAGAAACTTAAAACTATCTTAAGGCAGCCCATGAGAACAAGGCTTTAAAATGATAATTAGATAGCTTGAATTGTGGCCGGACAGTTAAAGGATGAATAAATCTTTAAATGATGAGTAGAGCTTCGAGAATTTATCTATTGCTTTCAGGATAAACTATTTTACTTCCCTATATCTTTTCCTTAGTTTCCTATAATTACTAAGCTTAAGGAAAATTTATTCTATTGTATTTATTTACATTCCGATCTAAATATACGCTCCTGAACAGGCAGATTTTATTTTCCACATCCAAAAACAAAAAGATACGGAAAATAATTTTGGAATTTAAATGTTGACTACTATAAACGCTGACTATTGTATTACATTCAGACTCAGAGATTTCAAATATTAATGCGCAGTCCGACGACCGGTGATACTGGTTGAAGTCGAAATACGGGCAAAATTTCGAAAAGTTTGATAATTTGAAGGAATTGGGATGTTGACTGATGGTGAAATTTTTGCCAACGAGGTATACATCATAGATCTTTTGAAGGAAATAAAAAGACAGGGAATTAAAGAGTATGTTCGATATCTTAAAGATTCGGATTTCTTCAATGCACCGGCAAGTACAAGATATCATAGAGATTACCCTGGCGGACTTGCAGAACATTGCCTGAACTTACTGGAGCCACTGAAAACATCGAATTCTCGCCTGAAGGAAAAAGAACAGCTTCCGGAAGAATCTCTAATAATTATTGCTTTATGTCATGATATCTGCAAGGAAGGGTTATATACTGGGGATTATGGAAATTACCGTACATTAGAAGGACATCCTGCGAATAATAAGCATTCGATTCTTTCCATTGAAAGGATAAAGAAATACATAAAACTTACACATATCGAGAGAGATATAATCCTGTATCATATGGGGCTCTTTTCCTGTTATGAGTACGGTATGGAGTATACTCCGGAAGATTTGATGAGAGCCATAAAAAGACACCCCCTTGTACAGATTTTTGCAGCTATTGATATGGAAGAGACACACTGGCAAAGGTAAGAAATATTAGCCTTTTTGAAATTAATCTATTTTTAAAGAAGGCTTCTTTCATAGTACAACGGGTTTGCATTATTTCAAAAGTTGATAAATATTGAATCGCTAACCTGAACAACCTCTTTTAACAAACATTTGTTTTGAATTCTTTTTATATTATATTAGAGTAATAACGAATGGTGAGTGGGAAATTAAACCGGGAAAGGCAAGAGACACTCACAGTCAGGAAGTTAACTTATCAGGCAAGGAGTAAAACAGGACTCAGGAGCGAAACAGTACCTGATACCAGCAAGGAACTCCTGGGTAAATGAAAACATGGGGGACAAAAAATAATGCAAGCAAGTACTACTGAAGCTCAAAGTATTTTAGGAAACATTAAGTATCCTGCAACGAAGAAGCAAATTCTCGACGAAGCCAGAAGGCAAAATATCAGTGGCGACACAATGCAGGCTCTGGAGAATATTCCTAACCGGGAATATTCCAGCTCTGATGATGTTGTCAATGAATTTGAAGGGTTTCAAAAGGCTGTGGAGGTTTTCCATAACAGGAAATATCCTGCAACCAGGCAGGAGCTTATCAACGAGGCCAGAAGTCTTCATGTCCGCGACGTAATAATAAGAGCGCTTGAGGCCTGTCCGGACAAGGAATATTCCAGCCCTGCCGATGTTGTCAAAGAATGTAGAGCCAGATTCCAGAGCAGGTAAATATGTTTTAGAGTGAATCCGCATCAAGAGTAAAAAGGACCAGAAGCGAAAAGGAAAAACTGTGATTCCGGCATGGACCATTCAGAGCCTGAAGTTTTGAGGGATGATCCTTCCCCGGACTTCCCCTCAAAGGATAATATCCGTCATCAATATAATTCGGAAAAAAATCGAGGTCTGGTTCAGGCCTTTTCAATTTTCATGAGTTCGTATCTTATAACCTTTATTATTCGAAAATTAAAATCTGTCCTTTTGTGCTAAAAGTAAAAAAATATAATCCTTGAATTCGAAACGTGGATACTTCAAAGCTGTCTTTGACTTTTATTTAAAAGAGTTAACTCTTTGTCCTGGTCAGGTAACTGATCCTTCTTTCTGATCAAGTTTACGAAGAATAGAATTTTTGAGATTTAAAGCACCTGTGTCTTTAGCATCAATTCTTAACGCATTCTCTACTGCAGAAAGTGCTTGCTTACATTTTCCGAGTTTAAAGAGAATAGACCCTTTGTTGAACCAGGCTTCAAATATATTCGGATTCTTTTGTAGCGCTTTATCAAAGGCTTTTAGGGCCATTTCAGATTTATCAAGCATATAGAGAGCAGAACCTTTGAAGCTCCAGACCTTTTCGTTCTTAGGATTAATTTCCAGTGACCTGTCAAAAGCCTCTAATGCTTCTTCATACTTACCAAGCTTATAAAGGGCAGCGCCTATGTATCTCCAGATATCTGCATCTTGAGGGTTAATCTCAAGGCTCTTCTCAAGTTCTTCCAGTGCTTTCGCATACTTATCCAGATTATAAGCCTGTCCGCTTCCCTGCTCCCCAATGTCGGGTATTTCCGGAAAGTTATATGGAAGATTATTCAACTCCCTGATCAAACTTTTATCTTCAAGCGTGGATATCATGTTTTTATATTTCTGGATCTCCGTGTCCTCTGGATAGATTGCCAGAATCTCGTTAAGTGCATCCAGTCCCTCTCTGTATTTTCCAAGTTTGAATAGGGCAAACGCCTTAAACTTAAAAGCATATTTATAATTTATACTGTCACGCTTTGTCCACAGCGACAAATTTTCCTCAGAAGTTTCTTCGGGTATAGTTTCCAGAGATTGATCAAAAGCCTCTATCGCGTCACTATATTTGCCGGTTTTATAAAGGACTGTACCTTTAATCAGCAACGCCTCAGTAAAGTTTCGATTTTCATCTATTTCTCTGTTAAGAAACGACAATACTTTATTGATCGTAAAGCTGCTCTCATCTTCCAGTGAGAATTCCTCATCCTGCATTAAAGACCCGATGATGTCAATAATTTCCAGATCATCTTTCCTTCCCTCATTCATCCCTGATCCGGAAGATTCCTCTTCATACAGTGAGTTTCTCTTGAACTCCTCGAGTTCATGATCTTTGTTTGTCTCAGTCATAGTACCAGGACCCGACAATTTGGATATTAGAAGCTGCTTACTTAGTTACTATTGAACTGGATTAGCTGGCCTTAGACCTGCATTGATTCCCTTAACCAGTGCTAGTTTCTTAAACTCAATTATATCCCAGGAATATATATTTGCAGTGTAATACTAAAAGCTACTTTTCGGAAAAAGATATTGCAAGAAGTAGCTTTCTCGAATCAAAAAGGCACGACGAAAAGAAAAACCAGAATTTGCCAGTAGTCATAAATTAATGTTCTTTTCCTAAGCCCTGAAGAAAGAGTTTCTTATTTTTACTGTTACTCCTAAATCTGTACTACGGAGAAAAAAATAGTACAGGAATGGAAAAAGAGTGCGAGGGGTGCGATTCGAACGCACGAATTCCTACGAAACCAGGCCCTCAACTGGCGCCTTTGACCTTGCTGGCAATCCTGCTTAATGACGCCAATAGTATATTTTATAAATTCAAAATTATATTTAGGTTATAAGTTATTCTAGCAATGCAAAAGAAAGAAGTTCAAGTATAACAATGTAAATCGAGGCAATTAGTATTATAGTATATACCTTAAAGTTATCAAATACAACCAAATGCAAATGATACTTAATTATATGTTAGGTAGTTGTTGCCTAAAAGGGAGATTTAAGGGGGAAAATGAGAGCGAGAATTGGGCAATCTCCAGCAACAAACTCAAATCCTGTACTTAGTATTGGAAAGAACAGTACTGTTCTCTACTCAAATAAGGCAGGTGAACCCAGTGAGCAGTAATAATTCG
>CAYSZA010000048.1:0-14037 GCA_964435275.1 uncultured Methanosarcinales archaeon
AAACTTCTGACGTGCTGTATTTAAAAATGAAAGGATGGATTTTTTCAATTCCTATAAACACGTTTTCTGCGGGCTCATCTCCTACGTTCTGTATGTTGATTCTTATAAGCAGGTCTTCGCCCGGCCTGGCGGGATTAGGGGTGATCTCCGAGATCCCAACTCCAAGCTGAGTACTTCCGGACACTACAACTGCAGAAACCGGACCTGTAAGAAAAACTGTTATCATCAATACAGTAACTGCAAAGCGAAAAGATAATGCCGACCTTCGATCTCCCAATATTCTATCTACAGCCACTCTATATGCAGGTTTTCTCTCTGTCAGCATGTTATCTGCCGACCTTCGATCTATCAACTTGTTCTTCTTTTTCCCGGTGCAGGAACAGTTTGCTGGATAGGCGAGCTTCATAAGTAATAGTCCTTATGCCTGGTTTATAACGGTTGCACTTTATTTGCAACCTGTAACGTGTTGTATTTTTCTATTACAAACTTTTTCAAAAAAAGTTTGATCGCAAGCCTTTTCAGAAAAGGCTTGAGCGAAAACGTGTGACGGCGTGGTCAAGCGGCGCAACGCAAGCCTTTTCAAAAAAGGCTTGAGCGAAAATGCTTGGAAGTATGAAACGGCTAAACGGCGTGATAAACCGGCGCAACGGTTTCGGCGCAACGCTTGCGGCTCAAAGCTTGCGGGTCAACGGTTGTGCTTTTCAGATTAGAGATTATTTCGATACCTCAGCAGGATTTGAGGCTTCAGCCTTCAGTTTCTCAAAATACTGTTTGGTCTCGGTTGTAACAACTTTCCGCAGAGCCAGCAGGGCAATCAGGTTCGGGAGAGCCATGAGCCCATTCACGATATCCGCAAGTACCCAGATTACATCGAGGGTGAGGAAGGAGCCTGAGGCAACAATCAGGATATAAACTATCTTGTAAGGGAGGATTCCTTTTACGCCGAAGAGGAATTCCGTACAGCGTTCGCCATAGTAATTCCAGCCCAGGATAGTTGTAAAGGCAAAAAGGATGAGCCCGATTGTTACAATGTAGTTCCCGGCATCCGCAAGAACGGTAGAAAAGGCGTAGCTCGTCATATAGGCACCTGCAAGGTCGCCTGTCCAGGAATCCGTTACGATCAATACGGTTCCGGTCATGAAGCAGATAATAATGGTATCGAAAAAAGTCCCTGTCATGGAAATAAGTCCCTGCCTGGCAGGCTCTTTCACCTTTGCAGCCGCGGCAGCTATCGGGGCACTTCCAAGGCCGGATTCGTTTGAGAAGATCCCCCGCGCAATTCCCATTCTTACTGCAAGCATTACTCCTGCTCCCAGGAAACCGCCCTGTGCAGCAGTCCCTGTAAAAGCAGAACTTATTATCAGGGCGAGAGTTTCCGGAACTTTCTCAAGGTTTAGCCCGATAATCACCATACAGCCCAGCACATAGCCTATTGCCATAAAAGGTACAAGGAGCTGGGCTACGGCTGCAATTCTCCTGATCCCGCCGAGAGTAACAAATGCTACAAGCAGGCTTATTACGGCCGCGCTCAAAACTTCAGGAATATCAAAGGCAATCCTGGTCGAATCAACAATGGCATTTACCTGCGGAAAGGTACCTATCCCGAAAAGGGCTACATTTATCCCGAAAAAGGCAAAAGCAGCTGCAAGGACACGGCTGTACCTTTTTTCCTTCAGCCCATTTCTAATATAATACATGGGCCCTCCTGACATCTGTCCGTTTGCATCCACAATCCTGTATTTAACTGCAAGCAGGGATTCGGAATACATGGTTGCCATTCCGAAAAAAGCTGCAAGAAGCATCCAGAAGAGAGCTCCGGGACCTCCCGTTTTTATCGCAGTTGCAACCCCAACTATGTTCCCTGTCCCTACCGTTGCAGCCAGCGCAGTGCTGAGCGCGGCAAAACTCGAAACGTCCCCCTGTACTCCAGTTTCGGTTTTTCTCGAACTTAACACATACCTGAGAGCAAGGGGCAGCCTGAAGACCTGAATCATCCCTAGCTTCCAGGTCAGGAAAATTCCGGTTCCCACAAGTAAAACCAGAAGCGGTGGTCCCCAGATTAACTGGTCTATCCTGGTGAGGATATCAAGTATGTCAATACCCAGCAGTTTCATTCAAGCCAGCCCCATAAAACAAAGAGATAGTTTTAGAAAAAAGATAGTTTTAACTCAGTATTTGTTCAAGCTGGTCTTAAACATTCATGTTCATATATTCGGGATTTTAAGTGGGACTATATAATCAAAATACCCGGAATAAGTTTATTTAATAGGTTTCCTCATATGAAGCCTACTTACCTTACTGATTTATCTCATTGAATAACAGCTTACAGATCTCAATGTTCTCAGAAATCCAATTTTTACTACTCACCTTACTGATTTATCTCATTGAATAACAGATGATCTTAAGAATATTATAAAGATTAAGAAGTCATAAGAAGTCATATTAGTTTACATCCACAGCTAAAAATAGTAGTAAGTTGAGAAAAAAGTTCTTTCCCAACCTTCAACCTTCTCGGACTATTTTTTCTTATGAATAACAATCGAGCCGCAATCAATGGCGGTTGAAGTTTCTGCATCGCCTGCTGTTCCGATTGTCTCTATAATAGTGCGCTGTTTTTCTCCAAGTTCTCCGAACTCAGCAGGAACTTCGTTTTCCTTTATGTTCGTTCCATTCCCCAGACTCCAGCTTCGTAGAAAATAGCTTCTAGCTGGCTTGAAAGCCTGGTATAATACATTAGTGGCCTTAATTCGTACAGGGTTTCCGATTCCTTCCTTTCCCGTTTCAATGCATAGCTTTGAGGATAAACTGGAATATAAATTAAAAAAGGCTCTTCGCTGTTTCGTGTGGGTTGAAAATAGTTGCTTAGTTTGGAAGTAGTCAGATTAAATAGAAAAACATCAAGCTTGAATGTGATTTCCACCAATAACTATTCCTACATTTTATGCACGCAACTTCAACATTTAGGAGCTGAATGTAAGTTACCCACACGAAACAGCGAAGAGCCTTAAAAAATTGTATATTTATTGCCTTGTAGCTTCAGGAAATCTCGAGGCTTGAATCAAAAAAAGTGTTCTATGCAGCAGAAACTAAAAGAATTTTTTCCTAAATCTGAATTTAGGTGGCACAGGCATTCACATAATAAGTATAAACAATAATCCAGAGAGCGAGCCAACCAATTGCTGAAATCAAATCTTTTTTGAACTGTGTTTCCATATTTCTATATAATCTCTTAATCATATTTAATTTTTTTCGTCTGTTTAAAAATTGTTCAATCTGCGACTCTTTTGCAGGAAAGCTTTCTTCTTCGTCTTTAAGTACTCCAACTGTGTCACATGTTCATTTTATAATGTAACTTAGAATTCTAATAAGCAGAAAAAGGTTTGTAAAAACTGACCGTATATGCAAACTTACGAGGAGGGGAATTTTTCAAACTAAAATATTTTATTTAGAAAGTGATTAATAAAGAGCTTTCAGAGTGGGAAGCTTCTGTTCGAGGGCTTCCAGAAGTTTTTCTTTCGGCTTAATAGGGATTTCAACTCTACCGGATTTGGGAGTAGCATAAATCTTAAGGGCCTGTTCAAGATTTCTGAAAATACCAGCATAGTCGACAATGAAGCCTCCTGTTTTATCTCCAAAGACCCTGTTTGCCCTAGCAATCGTTTGCATGAGACTGTGGTCTTTCATGGGCCTATCAAGGTAAATCGTTGAAAGTGAGGGGACATCGAAGCCTTCTCTCCACTTGCTGCATACGAAAACAATTTTGAGCTTACTTTTTGAATCCTTGAAAATTTCCTCCAGATTTTCCACAGCCATTCTTTTCCTGTGCGGCCTTATATCCAGCTCGTTTCTCAAACGTTTTTACCTTCCAGAATCAACTGATTCTTTTATGACCCTGACGTGTACAGTCCGATATCTGTCATAGAGAGTTACATTCAGGGTCAGGAGGAGGATAAAGAATAGCGTGTTAATAAGATTGATCGAACCGCCATACCTGGGCAGCAGGTAGTCGAATGCAAGGACTATGCCGAGGTTCACGACGGACATAACTATAAACTCCTGGATAATAGACTTCCACTGATTCCCACGACTGGCAAGCCAGTGGCTCAATGCAGTGTTTATTATTATAATAATAGCCATACCTATAGCCAGCTGGAGATTGGTTGAACGTACCCCAGGAAGAATCTGGGCAAAAATTATGCTCAGGAGGGATACCAGCGCTATTTTTTCGACAAGCGCATTATTGAAGAAACGTTCTGCAGAATCAAGTACCGGAAAATTAGTTCTGTCTCCTTGTCTGGAAAAATCTTCTGGGGCGACAGGGTGAGAGTCGGCTGCAACTTCAAAGCCGGGTCTCATTGGAGGCAAGTCCCGTAGAAGCCACCATGCCATGCCAAGCAGGAACATTGCATAGGCAATCAGGATGAGGGCATTTGAGGGATTGGCTCTTATCCAGTCGGTTGTGTCCAGTTTGGCAATATGTATCCAGTATTCCTGCGGCAGTTTGATGAATATCCAGATGAGGGCTGTAGCAGTGATCAGTTTGTTTTTTGTGAGCACTATCGGGTTCCATTTCAGGCGGACTACCTCGTAAAAAATAAAGAAATATTCAAAGGTATTAGGAAAAATAAACAATAACGTCCGCAGGTGTGTTAGCTCGAAAAGAGCTGCACCAACCAGCCTGTAATAGAAAAGGAAGCGGCTTATCTTAAAGGCAAAGAGATTTGACCAGTTCCGCATGGTTGAAAGATATGCTATGGCCAGGTAATAATTGTCAAGAGCTTTATCATAGCTCTGGTAGCCTTCAAGGGGCAGGCTCGTAAAAAGCTGGAAGATCGTCTGGTCGATACCATCCAGGATCAGGCAGGCAAGCACGCCGGGGAGAGGGTAGCGAGGAATGGTAAGCGGTATAAAGAAACGCAACATAACTACAGCCCAGAAAATAAACATATCCGCTGTATCCGGCACCCTGATCTGCCCCCTGCCCTCAGAACTTCTCTATCTTATTTCCCGACCTGGAAAGCTGTTCCAATTCAAACTGTAGGCCGGAAATCCGTGTTAATAAGCTGAATTAGTGATCTGAACTACAAATTAGAGTTATATATTGATATTCGTGTATTATTATTTATTATATTACTTTTATTAATATTACAGCTTTCGACTGCCTCGACTACTATTTTTATATTAAAACTGATATACTCATTTCAAACCTATTATATGATTGATTTTTATATAGATGAGGTTTATAGATATCCAATTAATAAGTTAAAACAGGGCCGGCCAGATGCCAGTTCCCTTGCCTTCAGCCGGGGTCATTTGAGCTTAAGGCGGGAAGTATTGCAGATATGTGGGGTACTCTGCTGAGAAGATATTACTGTGGCAAAAGGGAGCGGCCTTGCTCTTTGCGGAATCTGTATTTGGAAACCGGAATTATATCCGATCCTGACAATGCGCAAAGGGTCAGAGCTGGTAAAAAATCTGGGGGAAACGTCATGGCACAATTCAGACCTTTTGAAATGGATAGTATTCCAATAGAAGAACAGTTTATGAACTGGAAGAAAATAGTCAAACCTCCGTATGAAAAGAAATCAGTCGATGCATATACTCGAACCCGGGTAATTCTGATGAATGGGATTGAGAATGCTTCGATCCTCATGTCCCATGCTATGGAACGAATGACCGTCGATCCTGAGATTAAACGTCAGATGGCGTTAATTCGACGCATTGATTCCTTTCAGCAGCAGACTGTCGACTGGTTAAATCCGGCTAATCAGACTGTTATAGAGACCACACTTGGCTATGAACAGGTAGCTGTTGATCTCACTGCTAACCTTGCCAAAAACGAGCCCGATCCATATGTAAAGCAAACGCTGGATTTCGCTCTTCTTGAGGACTTCGATCACCTCTACCGCTACAGCTGCCTTTATGATTATCTGGAAGGCGGCGACTATGATTCCATTGTTCAGGGCAAGACTGAGGTAAAGCCCGGAAGACCGACAATTGCGCATCACCGTCACCCTGACGACACCATGCGTAAACATTACTATAAAGACGTAGCTGATATCAAAACTAAAATGAATTATCTCACTATTGTTGCAGGCGAGCAGCAGACTGAGCTTTTCTACAAGACTCATGGGAACATGTATTCTGATGAACTTGCAAGGCAGCTTTACTCCGAGATTGCCGATGTTGAGGAAGAGCATGTGACCCAGTATGGATTACTCGGAGACCCGCAAGAAACTATGCTTGAAAAACTAGCACTCATGCAGCTCTGTGAAGCCTATCTATATTACTCCTGTGCACAGACTGAAACAGACTCCAGAATAAAAGCCATCTGGGAGAACTTTGCAAAAATGGAGATATCCCATTTTGAAGCCTGTGCCAATCTACTTGAAGAGTATGAAGGCCGGGATATTAGAGATATTGTAATGGATGATGTTATCGAACCGCTGGTTGTTTTCGAGCCAAATAAAGACTATGTAAATAAGGTAATCGATGAGCAGCTTGACCTCTTGCCTTCTGGTGTGGAATACAGGCGGCTCAGTGAGCTGGCTGATGAATGGTCCAGCTTTAAGTTCCAGTGGAAGATGAATGAAGCCGGCGTGCCAAGCGAAGAGATAGTTGGCAAAGCAAGGAGCGAGCTGGCTGAACGAGATCAGACTAAAAATATCAAGCAGTTTAAGCGTCAGTTAGCCGAACGCACAGAAAGCGCAATGACTTCGCAAAGAGGAAGAATGATGCCGCATCCCTGATGAAATCACATGTAAGGCATCTTTTGTAAAAGTATAATTCAATTATAGAGGAGGCGTTTTTAATTTCAGATCAGGACGTTATTTCACGCCCATTCTTTAATTTAACTGAATTAAAAGAATCTATTTTTAATTCAGGTGGTTATCTAAACTCTTTTTAATTTGGCTACTTAATATAACTCATTCTTAAGCTCTATTCCATATTAATGCTTTTCAAACATTTGTATATTCTTATTAGCTATGTAATCAGTATTGTTAGTTTAAGCAGTTGATTTTTTACTGGCCCGTTAATTGAGTTTCTAAACATACTCATCCGGCGTTAGAATCTGGAACTTTGACCTCACATTACACAGCAACAACTCGATATAACCCGAAAACTAGACCAGACCTGTGGTAGGTAGAGGTTCGTTTCAATCAAAATCGTCTCCATGCATTAATTCTATTAGATTAGAGATCCCAGAGGATATGAGAAAATTTAAAAGGTATTTTATATTAGGACAAATCATTTCCTAATTTAGCTGCTATTGCAAATAGTTGGGATTCGACTGAAGGAATTTTTTGACATTCTCCAAGTCGTCTGGCAATAATGGCCGATTGCAAGCGGAGTCAATTCTCGACATTGACAGTTCCGGAAGATAATAGGCACTCGAATAAATGGAAAAGATGAAAGAGGAAGAAGAAATGAAAAAGAAAGAAAAAGTGCATTCAATAGCTTTACGTTCAATAGCCATGATTTTGTTTTTAGTTCTCGTCTCATCTACGGTATCTGCGTCCGTTGGAAAAGACCTTCACAAAGTTCCACCTGAGATCACCAATGGGTCTGGCGATCCCTCCGATGATAAAGTTCTGTCCGATGATTTCTCTACAGAAGGAAAAAGTATAGTCACTGCTGCGCCCAATTTCATTGAAACACGTATCACTAACAATACAGCAGATCAGTGTTTTCCTATTATCTATGGAAACAAGATAGTGTGGATGGATTATTCGAACTGGAATATCTATATGTATGATCTCTCTACTTCCAAGGAAACTCAGATAACCACCCAGGGAGCAGCTCTCCCTGATATCTACGGTAACAATATTGTGTGGGAAGATTATCGCAAGTACTCTAGTATCTACATGTACGATATATCTACTTCCACTGAAACACAGATCACTACCAATACATTAGGTCAATACTCTCCTGTAATCTACGGTAACAGGATAGTGTGGGAAGATATGCGCAATGATGATGGATCTTGGGCTAATATGGATATCTACATGTACGATCTATCTACTTCCACTGAAACTCAGATCACCACCGACGGAGATCAACGGGGTCCTGCGATCTACGGTGACAAGATTGTGTGGGCAGATAATCGCAATGGAAGCCCCGATATCTACATGTACGATATATCTACTTCCAAGGAGACTCAGATCACTACCAGTACATCAGATCAATGGAACCCTGCAATCTACGGTGATAGGATAGTGTGGGAAGATTATCGTAATGGGAACGCTGATATCTACATGTACGATCTTTCCAGTTTCACTGAAACACGGATAACCACCAATCCATCAGCTTCATTATATCCTGCAATCTATGGTGACAGGATTGTGTGGATGGATGATCGCAATGGAAACTGGGATATCTATGTATATGATCTCGCCACTGGCCAGGAAAGTCACACTTCCAATACATCCAACCAGTGCTATCCAGATATCTATGGCGACAGTATCGTGTGGGAAGATTACCGGAATGGAAATGCTGATATCTACATGGGTACTCTTTCAACTTCCCCGGCTGCTTATATTACGAACGAGTTGGACGGCACAGTCTCTGTAATTGACACCGCAACAAATACTGTTACGGCCACTATCCCTGTAGGTTACAGTCCTAATGGAGTTGCAGTCAACCCGGCAGGAACAAAAGTATACATAGGGAACAGACTGGACGATACAGTCTCTGTGATTGATACAGCCACAAGTACTGTTATAGCCACAGTGGATGTAGGAGCCGTCCCCGAAGGAGTTGCAGTCACCCCTGATGGAGCAAAGGTATATGTGGCTGCTTTTGGCGAAGGCATTGTCAATGTAATTGACACAGTCACAAACACGGTTACAGCCACAGTGAATGTGGGTAACAAGCCCTCTGGAGTTGCAATCAGTCCCGATGGAACAAAGGTATGTGTAACGGACTGGGGCAGCAGTAATGTCTCTATAATTGACACAGCCACAAATATGGTTACAGCCACAGTGAATGTAGGACCTGGTTCTCGAGGTGTTGCATTCAACCCGACAGGAACAAACGTATATGTGACGCACTGTAATGAGGAAGGCTTTGTCTCTGTGATTGACACTGCCACAAATACTGTTACAGTCACTGTGCCTGTAGGAAGCTCGACTTGGGGAGAGGCAGTCACTCCGGACGGAACAAAGGTATATGTGGCGAACCAATGGAGTGATAGTGTCTCTGTAATTGATACAGCCACAAACACGGTTACAGCTACGGTACCTGTAGGAGATGCTCCTCGAGGCGTTGCAATAACTCCAGATGGAACAAAGGTATATGTGGCGAACTGGTGGGGCGATGGAGAGAACTGGGATGAAGGTACTGTCTCTGTAATTGACACAACCACAAACACTGTTATAGCTACGGTGCCTGTAGGAGCCGGTCCTCAGGCTTTCGGGCAGTTTATAGTCCCCCCAAAACCACCAGAACCAGTACTTCCTGTGTCAAAATTCGTTGCGAAGCCTACCTCCGGAAAAGCACCATTGACTGTTGCCTTTACTGACAAAAGCACAGGCTACCCGACTAAATGGAAATGGACTTTTGGAGACGGAACAAATTCAACAGAACAGAATCCGACGCACAGGTATCGGGCAGAAGGAAACTACACGGTAAAGCTGACAGTAACCAATGATGCAGGCAGCAATACATCAACAAGGGGAAGTTACATAAAAGTGACAACAAATACAAGACCGGGTCCATACTCTAGCAAGTAAACAAAATGAAAAATGATAAAAAAAGTCAAGCTTGGAAGTGTGGGATCATTTATCAAATCTGACAAAAAACGAACGTAATTTTTTGGTCAGATTTGAAAATCACCCTTTTTACAATTTTCAGTAACTGGCTCTCTTAATCCGGTTTCTTAACTTATTTTAAGCTAACTTATATGTTCAAGACCCTCTTCTTACCTTTTGGCCAAAACATCTAATAAAAAATTTCAAAGGTATTTTATATAAGGACACATCTTCCATTAATTTAGCGATCATTGCAAGTAATTGAGATTTGACTGAAGAAATCTGTCAACGTTTTCCAAGTCATCTATTGACTGTGGCCAATTTTAATCAAAATAAATTCTTGATTTCAACAACTTACAGAATAATAAGTACAAAAAATTGAAAAAGATGGAAGATGAAGGAGAAATGGAAAAGAAAGAAAAAGCGTGTTCAATAGCTTTAGCTGCAACAACCATGATTTTTTTAATTCTTATCTTATCTATGGCATCGGCATCCCCTGAACAAAAGTCGCGAACGATTGCTGCACCGGAGATTACCAGTGGAGCAGGGAGCCCTTCCGACGAGTTATCTAGCGAAGAAATTGTTACAGCCCCGGAATCTATATCAGTCGCCGTGCCCACAATCATTGAAACCCGGATCACCTCCGATATATCAGAGCAGTGGGGCCCTGTTATCAATGGTAACAGGATCGCGTGGACGGATTCTCGCAATGGAAACTCGGATATCTACAGATATGATCTTTCCACAAAAAAGGAAACTCAGATAACCACCAATGAATCAGAGCAGCGGGGTCCTGCTATCTACGGTGACAGGGTAGTGTGGGCAGATGAGCGCAATGAAGGCGGAGGAGATATCTACCTGCAAAATCTCTCCACTTCCCAGCAAACTCGGATAACCACCGATGCATTATTGCCGGAGGATCCTGCAATCTACGGTGACAAGATCGTCTGGACAGATTTTCTCGACGAAAACTACGATGATCGCGAGATTTCTATGTATGACCTTTCTACTTCCAAGGAAACTCAGATCACCAGCAGCAAATTCTCATCCTCTCCTGATGTCTACGGTAACAGGATAGTGTGGTCAGATGAGCTCAATGGAAACTGGGATATTTACATGTATGATCTTTTAACTCAAAATAAAACTCAGATTACCACTTGTGGAACAGCACAACAACCCGCTATCTACGGTAACAGGATAGTGTGGTCGGATTGGCGCAATGGGAACGATGATATTTACATGTACAATCTCTCCACTCAAAAAGAGACTCAGATCACTACCAATCTATCAGCTCTGTCATATTCTCCTGCAATCTATGGTAACAGGATAGTATGGGAGGATAATCGAAATGGGAACTGGAATATCTATATGTACGACCTCTCCATTCAAAAAGAGACTCAGGTCACTACCAGTGGATCAGCATACAATTCTGCCATCTACGATGACAAGATTGTCTGGACGGATTATCGCAATGGAAACAGTGATATCTACATGGGTACTCTTATAACAGCTCGCCCGGTTGCTACATTTTCTGCCTCTCCTACCTCAGGAAAAGCAACGCTAAATGTAACATTTACTGATAAGAGTACACGCTTACCAACTAGCTGGAAATGGATTTTTGGAGATGGAACAAATTCAACCGAACAGAATCCGACACACAGGTATAAGGTAGAAGGAAACTACACGGTAAAACTGACAGCAACAAATGCTCTGGGTAGCAATACAACAACAAAAACAAATTATATAAAAGTCATACCAACAAATACAAGACCGGGTCCCTACTCTAAAAGCTAATCAATTCTTAAATTGAAAAATAGTAAAAACTAAGGCTAAAGGATGTGAGGATTATTGATCAAGTCTGACAAAAAAGGCGAAAGTAATCTTTTGTCAGATTTGAGAACTACTTTTTTATGATTTTCAGTAACTAGCTCTCACAATCCAATTTCTTAACCTATTTTAAGCGAATTAGACATTCAAAACATTAGTTTGAAAGTAATCTTTTTAATTTCGTTATACAAAAGCATCCCGTATTCAAAATTTTCGAAAGTATTTTATATTAGGACAAATTATTTTCTAATTTAGCTACTATTGTAAATAATTGGGATTCGACTGAAGGAAGTTTTCGACATTCTCCAGGTCGCCTGGCAATAGTGGCCGATTGCAAGCACCATCAATGCTCGACTTTGAAAGTCGCAGAAAACAACAAATAATAAAATAAATAGAAAAGATGGAAGATGAAGGAGAAATGAAAAAGAAAGAAAAAGCGTGTTCAATAGCTTTAGCTTCAACATTCGTAGTTTTGTTTTTAATTTTTGTCTCATCTACGGCATCTGCATCCATTGAAAGAGATCTTCACAGAGCTCCGCCTGATATCCCAAAGGGAGCCGGAGATCCCTCCAATGGCAGAGTTGTGTCCGATGAGTTCTCTACAGAAAGAAATAATACATCCACGGAATCTGTAGGAGTTGCCGTGAATATTACTGAAAGACGGCTCACCTCCAGTGGGTCAGTAGAAGATCCTGTAATCTACGGTAACAAAATAGTGTGGGCCGATTGTCGCAGTGAAGATGGAAACTGGGATATCTATATGTATGATCTCTCTACTTCCAAGGAGACTCGGATAACCACCAATTCATCAGATCAATACTATCCTGATATCTACAGTAACAGGATAATATGGCAAGATATGCGCAACGATGATATCAACGCAAATAGTGACATCTATATGTACAATCTATCTACTTCTAAGGAAACTTCTATAATCACCAATGACTCAGCCCAGTACACCCCTGCAATCTACGGTGACAAGATAGTGTGGCATAATTGGCGTAATACTGATTATGATCTTTGCGATGATATTTACGTGTACGACCTTTCAACTTCTACGGAAACTCACATCACCAAATGCGATGGAATTGCATACGATCCTGATATCTACGGTGACAAGATAGTGTGGGAAGAAGAACGCGGTTATAGCTACGATATCTACATGTACGATTTATCTACTTCCACTGAAACAAAGATAACCACCGATGGATCAGATCAGTTAAATCCTTCAATATACGGTGATAGGATAGTATGGGAAGATTGGCGCAATGATGATGGCAACTCAAACGTCGATATCTACATGTATAATCTTTCCACTAAAAAAGAAACTCAGATAACCACGAATCCATCAGCTTCCTGGGATCCTGCAATTTATGGTAACAGGATAGTATGGACGGATGATCGTAATGGAAACTGGGATATCTATGTGTACGATCTTGCCACTGGACAGGAAACTCACACCACCGAAACATCAGCTCAGCGCCATCCAAATATCTATGGCGACAGGATCGTGTGGGAAGATTATCGTAACGGAAACCCTGAAATCTACATGGGTACTCTTTCATCAACTTTCCCGGTTGCTGCATTCTCTGCCTCTCCAACCTCCGGAAAAGCGCCACTAAATGTAAGCTTTACTGACAATAGCACAGGAGCACCAACTTCATGGAAATGGAACTTCGGAGATGGAACAAACTCAACACTACAGAATCCGAAGCACACTTATTCCAAAGCAGGAAACTATACGGTGAGACTGACAGCAATAAATGATGCAGGCAGTAATACGAAAACAAAATCGAGTTACATAAAAGTAGCAACAAAACCGGTTGCAAACTTTACAAGTGATGTTACATCGGGATATGCGCCATTGAATGTAGCATTTACCGACAAGAGTAAAGGAACCCCAACTTCATGGAGCTGGAATTTCGGAGATGGGACGAACTCAACAATCCAGAATCCAACGCACACTTATTCAAAAGCAGGAAACTACACAGTAGTGCTTACGGCAAGTAATTCTGCAGGCAGCAGTAAAACAACAAAACCCAGTTACATAAAAGTCAAGCCCGCTACAAGACCGGTTGCAAACTTCACAAGCAATGTAACCTCAGGATATGCACCTTTGGATGTCTCCTTTACTGACAAAAGTTCAGGCTCACCAACTTCATGGAAATGGACTTTTGGAGATGGAATAAATTCAACACAGCAGAATCCAGTCCATACGTATTCAAAGGCAGGAAACTACACAGTAGTGCTTACGGCAATTAATTCTGCAGGCAGCAACAAAATAACAAAACCGAGTTACATAAAAGTAAAAACAGTGACAAGCCAGGTGCAAACTACATAAGCAAATAAAACCGTAAATTGAAAAAAGATAAAATGATCAAGACTAGTGGGTAGTGGGGGAATTATTTATAAAATCACCTGATTGGATAACTTTTAATTTTGTACCCCCTGTGTAATCACG
>CAYSZA010000049.1:0-14022 GCA_964435275.1 uncultured Methanosarcinales archaeon
ACTCTTTCAGAGTCAACAAGGCGCTATGGAACCCTTACGCCTAAAACTCGTCTTTTTTCATCGTAGAAATTATCCGGCGTTATTTATGCTGAACACGGGGATGGGATAGATTCTTATCCCCAAGATGATTTTCCACAGAAAGCATATTGAAATTTCTGTGTTATTAACACAAACAGGCAAGAAAACAGGAAATGAATAATGATTACTTCCTTTCAAGAAATTCTATGAACGAATCTAAATTATGCTCTTTCATTTGAATACAAAAATCATTATTTTTTTCTATGTTTTTATACTGTTCGTACACGTCATTTAGTTGACTATACATTGTTGAGTTTACCGATTTATACCATTGTGCATAATCTTGAATTATGTTAACAGACATCGGACACAATAACAACGTTAAACCGAATCCTGCCTCATCATCCTGAAAAATTACAAAAGGAAAGTTTCTACATGCTTCCGGCCTATTATTGTATATTCTGCATTTTGAGTTTATCAATAATGGGCACTGCCCGACGATTGCTTTATAACATCCTTCCAGCTCTGATTTTACCGAATTCGATTTTAGAACATTCGCACTTTCTTTATCTACATTTTTTAAGATTTTCTCATATTCTTTTCTGTAAAAATCAATAATGTGATTTTTGCAACAACTGGCATTACATGATTCGGGACAGGTATAATGTTTAAGTATGCTTTGAGTTTTTGAGAACAACCAATCGTGTTTTTTAAAACGTTGTCTTCTATCCATAGCATTCACCCAATTGAAGAAAAAAGAGATGTTAAGTATTAATAGTTATCAATTGCCCTGTTTATGAGAACTTAAGATACGACAAAAACTTATTTATCCCAAAATTAGTTCTCATTTCTTATCTTGGTTGTAATCCCTTATCTTTTGTGCCCTATCTTCAAATAGAGCTTATCCGAATAGTATTGTTCCTCTGTCTCTAATAATGGGCAACGTACATAGTAATAATATATACAAATGGGTTAAACACTTAATGTTAAAACAATACTTTACTAATGTCGTTATTGATTCTCCTAAGCTGATGATGATAACATATGACATCGTCTAGCTAACATAAAAGACATTTTAATCTCTTTTCAATGGCCTTATTCTGATTCTATCCTCTTCGACAACTGAAAAATGTCCTTCCCAATCGTCACGCGACTCTATAACTTTTACAAGGGCTTTCGTTATGTAAGCTGAAGAAATCAGAGGTATGCGAAAAAGAATTATTCCATTTGCTGGTGGTTGCTTTGTGGAAAAAGCCAGCTCTCCGAAGTCTTTGTCGAAAGTAACAAGAATACGTTTTTCTCTATGACCCAGTTCCATGACTTCAATATCAGTGATACCCGGTGATTTTTCTCTTATCCACAGGACATCATGTCCAGAGTCCCGGAGAGCCCCCACCGCACTCAGAGGAATATTTTCATTTGCCAGCAAGCGCATCAGTCTACTTCCTGAGAAATCTCTACAGAATAAACCTTTTCTGTCCTGAGTAAATCGCTCGCATACATCAGACACGCTTGAATATCCTCATGAGTCAGGCCGGGATAGTTCCGGAGGATCTCCGACTCAGTCCAGTCATGAGCCAGCAGGTCGATAATGAACTCTACTGCAAGGCGTGTACCTTTGATAATAGGCTTGCCTGTAAGGACTGCGGGGTCGATAACGATATGTTCTCTCCAGTTCATAGATCTCTCCAATGCTTTTTTTGATACATAAATTGAATCAGTTGTGAACATTCAAATGATGAGATACGGTTAATTGATATCGATATTTATTGTATTTCTATCAATTCATGTTGTTTTTCTATATCAATTTGATATTGTTTTTCTTCAATTTAATATTGTTCTGCAACACAATTTTATGGATAAAGCTGGTGATTCTGCTTTTCTTCTTTTTTGCCAGTGGCCGCCCGATATCTACTCACTTCGTGAGCATGCGGGCGTGGGTGGAAGTTTTCAGATGAGTCTTAAAAAGAAATTTGCTAACTAAGAGCCGATCAGGAAAACCGATAACGACATTAGTAAAATACTGTATTAACATCAGGTGCTTACTCCAATTGTGTATATTGTCCATTTTATATACACTGCCTATTATTATATACAGAGAACAACACTTTTCGAGTAGGTTCAAGTTTCATAATAGAAAAGGGATTACAACCCGCACAGGAAATGCGAAATGATTTCGGGATAAAACACAAAGATTATTCTTTTATTATCAAATAATGTATATCAGTGTTTCAATCTTAAATCAGAGGTGATATATTGGATAAAAATTCTAAAATAAAAGATATAATTTTACATGGGCAAGAGTTAACGGATAAATATAATGAAACATTATCAATGTTAGACGATGAAAATATTGAAAAATATTTTCGCAATAGATTATTCGGTTTGAAAGCAATTATTGCACGAATTGCAAGGAAAACACAAGGAAGAGACATTGCTTATGATTTTGAAACGTTAAATGCTAAGAGTATTAATGATTTAAATGAAATAGAAAATGAGCAACTTGAAGCGTTTAAAGGGTTTGAAAATTTAAAAAGTGATATAAAAGCATACAAAGAAAAGTACAAAATTTGATATAAAAATTAATAACCTATTTTTGTTCTAATGCAAATAACTCTTTCCAAAACACACTTTGTATGGCAGCTGTCGATTCTACTTTTATTCTTTTTGCCAGTTGCCGTTCGATATCTGCTCATTTATGAGCATGCGGGCGTGGAAGGAGTTTTCAAATCAGCTCATTAAAAAGAAATTTGATAAACTGGAGACTTCAGGAAAATCAAATAGGGAAGTGAAATAATATTGGAATAAAATAACAACCATAAGTATATAAATATATATTTCGCAGGTCTATATGGGGAAAATGAATTCGACGGGTGAAAGATGGTGGGGGATAAAGAAGTAATATACGCAGCTGAGATCTGGTCTGTGAAACGGGGGAAAGAAGAAGAGTTTCTGAAAACCTGGACAGACTTGGCTAACTGGACTAAGGCTAATGAGATGTGTAGCATTGGAGTTGTCCTGTTGCAAGATTTAGAGCAAAAGAATCGGTTTATATCATTTGGTCCGTGGAAAACTTCAGCATGCGTGCAAGCATGGCGGCAGCAATCAGAATTTAAAGCAGCTTTTGTGAAATTGAAAGAAATGTGTGATGAGATAAAACTGAGCACGATGAAAAGCGTGTTTAATATTCCGCAAGGAACTATTTGATGTAAAATGGACGATGTATTTTGTGGTTCTGTTTAGTCGGGATGGAATAAACTTTGACTAAGCTATGAAGCCAGTCAGAAGGTCAGCCCAGTTCTGTAAAGTCTCCGAGAATGAGAATTTTTTTCAAGCTAGTGCTTCGATTCCAAAGTCAATTCCTTAATTCCTGGAAAAATCCGTGATCTTCGGATCTATTCAAAAGTCAAATTTTATGAACCTACTTCGGAATCACAGTACTAGTGTAGAACCTATAATATACACATCCCCCAAAGACTTTACGTTACCACGCTTTGATCCGTATCATCTATTAACCAGTGCTGGATAGTCCGTATAGCCTTTCTCGCCGCCCGTGTAGAAGGTGGCCACATCCGGCTCGTTCAGCGGCGCATTCTGCCTGAAACGTTCTGGCAGGTCAGGATTGGCCAGGAAAGGCACTCCGAAGGCGATCAGGTCGGCCTCACCCCTGGCAATGGCTTCGTTCCCGCTTTGGAGGCTATAGCCGCCATTCAGTATAAACGTCCTTTCGAAAATCCTGCGCAGGGTAGGCCCAAGACGTGCCTCGGGTGGCACGAACCCCGACCGGCCTCCGATGGGCTCGATCAAATGAAGGTAGCCCAGGTCCGTTTTGTTCAGCTCTCTGGTGAAATAGGAAAAGGTCTCCTGGGGATTGGCGTCGGACATAGAATGCGCGGTATTGTGCGGAGAGATTCGGTAGCCAACACGGTCGCCGCCCCATACCTCGATGACGGCTCTCGTGACCTCAAGCGGCAGACGGGCCCGGTTCTCAAGGCTGCCGCCGTACTTATCGGTTCGTTTGTTGGATTCACTCCGCAGGAACTGGTCCAGCAGGTAGCCGTTAGCGCCATGGATTTCTACACCATCGAAGCCGGCAGTTCTGGCATTCTCCGCCGCCTGCCGGAACTGCCTGACAATGTCCGGCACTTCGTCGGTCTCGAGAGCCCTGGGCACCGGAATTGGCTTTTTCCCACCGGGTGTGTGGACAAATCCTTCGACGGGTAGTGCAGATGGCGCGACAGGCAGAGCCCCACCCAGGAAGTCGGGGTGGGAGGTCCGCCCTACGTGCCAGAGCTGGATGAAAATCCTGCCGCCAGCCTCGTGAACGGCTTCCGTCACCTCCTTCCAGCCGGCGACTTGTGACGCAGAGTATATGCCCGGTGTATGCACGTAGCCCACCCCCTGCGGGCTAACCTGCGAGCCCTCGGTGATAATCATGCCTGCCGAGGCTCGCTGCACATAATAAGTGACTGTCAGTGAGACCGGGACGTCGGCATCTCCTGCGCGGTTTCGGGTCATCGGCGCCATCACTATGCGGTTTGGCAACGTGAGATCGCCCATCCGATACTGTGAAAAAAGGTCTGTGTCTCCTGCCATAATGACCATCTCGTTAAGCTTGGTTGGTTGCCGGTTCGAACCTCTCCGATTTCAAAAGCTGCTCAAACCTCTCTGGATTGAACCCGATGACCACAACACCGCCGATCCTGACAAACGGGAAGCCGATATGGCCGGTGCCCTTCATCATCTCGGTAGCTATCTTATTTTGCTCGCTCTCGCTGGCGAGATCATAATCGACGAAATCGAATGGTATGTCTCTGGCCCGGAAAAATTCCTTTGTTTTCCGACATACCGGGCATGTGCTTATGGTGTACATTGATACTGCCATACGATCTCCTGATTCTATTGTTAATCCTGTTTCCTTAATTTTATCTTTTAGCTCCCGGCAGTTAATACTCAATGAGCACATTGATGTCCCCGCTTTTCTTGGATACGTTTACCAGCGTTTCGTCATCGATGCGCCTGAAATTCAGATCGGTCAGTGTGTTGCCGACCTTCACGTTGTTGAACTGTACGTTATCCAGCCACGAAGGCAGATGGGGCTTGTTGATTATCAGCCGGTTATTCAGAGCGTCGGGAGCTATTCCCAGGCTGGCGGTGAACATAAACGGCATGGCTCCAGACGCCCAAGCCTGCGGGCTACAGGCTACCGGGTATTTCACGGGGATGCCATACTCCGAGCGCGTCAGCCCACCGAAGCACTCTGGCAGACGGTAATCTTCGAACGTCCTGGCTGCCTCATATATGCCAGTGAACAATAAGGACATCTCATTGATGAACCCATACTTTCTCAAGCCCATGGCAATGATCGCGTTGTCATGCGGCCAGACCGTGCCGTTGTGGTACCCAAGCGGATTGTACCGCTGCTCTTTCGAGGACAGTGTGCGAATGCCCCATTCGGTGAACATGTCGTCTCTGAAGATTCTGTCGACCAGGTGTTTTGCGTAT
Source organism: uncultured Methanosarcinales archaeon (assembly GCA_964435275.1). Classification (GTDB taxonomy): domain Archaea; phylum Halobacteriota; class Methanosarcinia; order Methanosarcinales; family Methanosarcinaceae; genus Methanosarcina. The sequence continues at coordinate 5,524 of CAYSZA010000049.1, forward strand.
TTTTGATCAACAATTCCTGTCCACAGGCACTGCGCCGGGTTCGATGATATCACGTCGCATACGCCTTCTGCGTCCAGTGCCTGGGCGAAAAACTGCCTGTCTTTCATCCAGAACTCCCGGTTGAATCTCTCTTTTAGTTCCCTAGCTTCCTTTTCCAGCCTTGCCGCATCGATTTCTCGGCCCAGCCGCTTGAATAGCGGCGCAAGGCATTTTTTTGCCATGTACACGTATCCCTGTACTTCGGCAACGGCGACCGGTTGTTTCGCCAGCGTGCCATCTGAATGGCTGATAGAGTCGGAAGAGTCTTTCCATCCCTGGTTGTAAATGCCCAATGGGGATTTCACCGCATAGTAGGCAAAGCCATTTCCTTCCATATTGGCGTAGACATCGATCCATTCCAGGGCCCTATCCACGTTGCTTTCCAGCTGCTTGACCAATTCAATATCTCCAGTCCAGTTCACGTACTCAGTCAGGAGGATCAGGAACAGGGGCGTGGCGTCGACGGTTCCATAGTATGGCGTATGCGGGATCAGATTCAGGTTGGCCAGCTCGCCCTGCCTCAGCTCGTGAAGCATTTTACCGGGCTCCTGGTCCCTCCAGTCATCTGATATATTACTTTGGAATTTTGCGTTAACGAGCAGCGTGCTTTTTGCCAGCTCCGCCTCGAACGGCAATAGCTGGAGTGCTGAGATGATGCTATCCCGACCGAATAGCGTGTCGTACCAGGGTATTCCAGCCGAATGGAACATGTCTCCGTTTAGGCTCATGCGCATCATATTCAGGTCGGCCAGAGAGCGCACCATGATGCTGTTGAGAATGTTGTTGCTGGTCGGTATGTTGTCGCAGCATTCAAGGGCCGCGACATAGGACCTCATAATCTGGTTCATTCGCTGATCGAGATTTTTCACTGGCCTCTCCAGTTCCTGATTGGGCTTAATCTCCTCAAAGGAGATCTCCATATTTACCTTCTGTGACCCTTGAGGGGTTATCTTCAGCTCGAAGGTGCATTTTTTCCCTTCTACCCTCGTGGGTAATGGATCAAATGAAATGACCGTGTTGCGCCGATGCTTGTCCTCTCCCTCGTAGGATAAGTAAAGGTTTTTACCATCGAACCTTGTTGGCAACACTTTCCCAGAGGTCGGAGGGGCGATGCCCCTGATGGTGAACATATCCTCGAAATCTGCGTCGAACTCGTAAGTCAGGTTCAAGGTCACGGGGAACGTATTGAAGTTCTGGATGGTATGGCTTTGCCGGATGCAGCCCGGTATAACCGTATCCAGGGTGCAGAGAAGCGTTTCTTTGGCGACGGCGGTGCCCGTACAATCCTTCAGTTCCGGATTGGTGACTATAAGCGTCGACCTGAAACCCCTCTCGTCGCTGGACAGAACCTGCGTCGGAGGCATGTCCATGAGTCGTATGAGAAAACCGCTTAGGTACCTGCAATCATGGTAATAGAGGCCATACCCGTAATTTTCTCTAATGGGTATTTCGCCATCCTCTTGCATAATGAGCGTCAGCTCGTCGTCCCGTATGACCATTTCGTTGATAATGCTGTTGGACAGGGTATGCCTCTTGTGCATGTCCCCTGCTTCACTGATTTTCTCTCGTTCAGAAGGCTCTAGCATGCAAATTCCTCACAACCCAGTATCCAGTTTTATACAGTGGCTGCAGCTCTTGGACGATTCCTCTCTCGGATAATCGGAAGCACATCCCGTCCGTAGCCCTCGATGAACTCGTACTGATCCGGGCCCGCAGAATGAAAGTAAAGCCGGTTAAAGCCCGCATCGATGAACCGCTGTGCGAATTTCGCGTGCACTTCGGGGTTACTGGAGATGCATTGCCGGTTCTTGATCACTTCATTCCCTACGACCTCTCCGTTCGTAGCCACCATTTCCGGCGTATAGATGTTCTGGAGATGTGTCGCAAATATCATTGTGCCCGCCCAGTACTGTTTAAATATCTTAACGGCGGTATCCACGTTGTCGGTATAAGCCACCCATATTTCGACCTGCTTTGGCATCTTCTCAGGATCCTTTCCTGCCTCCCGGGCACCAGCCTCGAAGTTGGCAACGATCGCTTTCATCACTTCCGGCTTGTTGGCGACAGTGATCAGGCCGTCGCCATAGTAACCCGCAAAGAACACGCTGTTCGGGACGAGCGACGAAACGTAGATGGGGATGCGTCGCCGAGGCATCGTGTACATTCTGGCTTTCCTCGTCACGTAATATTCTCCGTTGAATGTCACCTCATCCCCGCTCCAAAGCAATCTCATCAGCTCAATGGCTTCCCGTATCATATCCTGGCGTTTATCGTAGCTAGGCCATAGCCCAGTCGTCGGGTACTCATTCATCGCTTCCCCAGTGCCAACGCCAAGATAAAAACCACCTTTGTTCATCCTGTCGACGGTCGCTGCTGACTGGGCAAGGATCGCCGGGTTATAGCGTAATATGGGACAGGTGACACCGGTGCCGATCTCTATGCCGTTCAGCCTTGCAGCAGCCGCTCCCAGCCATGTCCAAATATTACATGACTCTCCCGAAGGATCCCAGGGGTGAAAGTGATCGCTCGCGGAGATAGATTCAAAGCCCGCCTTTTCAGCCGCGATCGCCTGGTCGAGCATATCTAGCGGGTCATACTGTTCCGAAGCCGCATTCCATCCTAACATTACCATTCTCTGTCACCTCTGTACACGTCTGGTTTATGTTATCTCTGAGACTATGCGTACTGTTCGGGCGTGTCCAGTGGCTCAGTTCCTAGAGTGGATGCCCGTGAAAATAGCCGTTAATTGCTCTCTCAATAGTTCGTTCTGGAACCGGACAAAGTTGATATCCATAAATTGTGATTTTTGGACAAGTTTCCTATTCTTCCTCTCTCTCATGGCGGCATCTTCTAATTCCTGGAAGTTCAACGAGTAGTCCAATGCCTTATCAGCTTTCGGGACCTGCTCCCATAGGTCGCTTTTTAAAAAACCGCAGGTCAGACTGGTCACGCATCCAGAAGCATATGCTTTCCATCTTCATTGGCGTAATCGGAGCTTTTTCCAGAGAGTCTCCCCATCCTAAGAATTATCTTTGCCATCTGTATAAGCTTGCAAAATCAGAGCTACCTTTTTAGTTGGATTCTTAGGATATCATTGATCTCATCAACGCTCCCGAAATCATTAAATTGGTTATTTCTCAGCGCTTAGCAGTATCCCCCATTGTGCGACGCGCTTACAATTTAGCCTTGAATCACTAATACGAGCTCAGGGTAAAAACTTATAAGATAATTATTGTGGAATTTTTATTTAAATATTCGTAGCTTGCCTGATGAATTGCTGAGTATTTAAATCATCAACAGTGTTTTGAAAAGTCAAAGGTGGTATTTTACAATCTTGAAGGCATATAATTACGCAACAACAAGAATCCGTAAACGAAAAACAAAACCTCAAACGATGACATTATTAGCCCTCCCTGGGAACTTGCCAGAAATGCCAGGCAATCCCACACCCAATGAATCATGACTCCTGGAATAACAGTATCGAGGCGGACTCTCAAAGCTACAGTCCAGAAACCAAACATACATGCAAAGAAAGCCTGAATCGTGCTCGCCCTGAAGTCTCCTGTGATGAAGCCGTTTAAGATATGGCCCGCACCAAAGAGAATTGCTGTAATCCACACTGCACGCCAGATACCGAATGACGACGAAGCCCCATGGAATAATATGCCTCGGCACATTAACTCCTCACTAATTCCTACCATCAAGGCATTAATGATTACAAACATAAGAATTCGGGTTGGTGGCAGACTGACAATTAAGACAAACACTAGCATGAAGAGAAGCAACAGACCCGGTGGCAACAGTAAGCGTAAATCCAGCAAATTAACTGGTCTTTTCCAACCGACCTGAGGCCACCATTTCAAATAAGTAATAATTGCGGGAACAAAGACAGTTGCAACCATCACACCCCAAATAATATGGTTTTTAACCATTTGATCAAGTGAAATATGCTGACCCTTAAACTGTAGGAATGCTCCTTCCATTAAGATAACATGCCAAACTGTAAATATTATAAGTGAAGCATACCATGGTTTTCTTAGAGTATTCATCATGCTTTCTCCAGTTTGAGGATCTACTGCTCTGTTATTTCAAAAAATCAGTACGTTTTATTCATTGACAGTTAACAGTACGTTTTATTCATTGACAGTTAAAACTAAAATAAATAAGAGAGTTAAATATCTCCTTATTTTTATCTAAGCTAAATATACAATTATATCTTATATCGTCACCGAAACTGGAAGAGCATAAGAATAATATCTCTGTTCCTATTCCAATTTGTTCGTAAATTGGATCTAGAAACCCATAAAATGAAAAATCAAGAGTAAGGTACAGATAATTAACGCGCCTTACCAGTTTTTGACAATATGAGTCCTGCAATAACTAAGATTAAAACACAGAAATAACTCATATTAAACCCTACATCCGGTACATTGCTGCTTGGAAATGATACATTAACAGTTTCACATACAGTATCATAAGTTTGAGACTGAGCGATAGTTCTTACAGTGTACGTTTTTCCAGAATAGTTAGTGACTATAAAAGAGTCAGTTACCACTCCTACAGGGTTACTTACGTTGTCATTAGTACCTGAGATTCCAGAAGGTACAAACGTTATTCCATCGCTCATATTACCCAGTACAAAAGTCAGGTTGCTGGACTGTGATGAGGAATCGTAATAGCTTGCATTAATATAAGCTGCCGTATTGTTTATTCGTTTATATGTACAATTTGTACTGATCACAGTCTTCATTGCAGGGATTGCAGATGTGTCACCTAAAGGTATCGTAATAACATATTGATCCAGATCAGGTGTCAATGTGCTGGTGTACTTTTGTCCGTTTAAAGTAATTGTTACAATTTTATATTTGACACCTTGAGTCAAATGGAAGCTTGCTCTACCTTCCTTATTTGTCCAGGCACAAAAATTCGGTTTTTCATTACCTGGGTCATTATTTGGTGCATAAACCTGAACTTCACACCCAGGAATCCTCTCATTTGAACTATTAGCAACATATAACCGTACATAGTGTGGCGCACAATAGTCAGGTGCTTCAACCATTTTCAAATTTATTTTTGTGTTTATACCTGTCATATTTACTGGTAATTCAGGACTGTTAAGATAGCCTGTTGCTGAAGCAGTTAAACAGTATGTGCCTTTTCCATTTTTCAAAGTGAACTGGTAAAGCCCATCAACATCAGTAATTTGAGTACTTTTCCACGTGTAATTTGACAATGTTATTACTGCACTCTGAACAGGTCGACCTGTAGTTGCATCTGTTAAATATCCAAATACACCCGAATAAACTGTAGTCAATGCTTCACCACTTACTGTGAACAAACTTGTAGGACTGTTGTATACCCATGAATTGTGAACTTTATCATATGCACCTATTCTTACAGCATATGACCCATCGTGGCTTACCGGTACATTTGCAGATGCCTGTGAAGTTTTAAGACTATATATTAAGTGTGAAGAATCAAAGTGCGATGTACTGTTATATACATTTATAGAATAGCCAGTTGCATTTAAAAATGTCCAGCTTATACTTACGTACCCGTTAACAGTTGAAATTTTACTGCCATTAGCTGGAAAAGTAACAGAAGGTGATACAGAACCAGTGTAAACAGGTAAATTTCTTGTCTCGTTGTCTGCAACATACCCATAATCTTTTGTACCCCTGGAGCATGAATAGGAGCTGGTTACAGTATTGCCAGTTGATGTAATATTCATGCCATTAATTCCATTATATGCAGGACAGTTGTAGAACATATTACTTGAAACAGTAGCTATGCCTGAACAGGCACCATCGGCTGGATCTTGATAAATTGCATTTAATTGAAGTGTTGAAAATATATTCTTGGAAACATTAAGGCCTGTTACATTGCCTCCCATTACTTCTACACCAGCATTGCCAGAACCGGTATCGGTGTAGAAAGTATTCCTGCAAATTTGAACGTTTTTCGTATTATGAATTTTAATGCAGGAATTTATAAAAGTGCCCCAGCAATTATTAAATATTGAAATTCCGTTACCGGCTGACCATGCATCAAAACTGTCATGCCCAGGTTTACACACGGTATTATAAACCTGAACATTGCTGGTATTTTTTTTACAGAAAATAAAGTCACCCATACTGTATTGCATTTTTAAGTCATGGATAATTACATCTGAACAGCCAGCCAAGTAAACTCCTTTTTCATACTCCCTGTACTTGTTGCTTGCTGCATGCATTTTACTTAAAGATTCCCAACCGCCATCAATTAAGAAATTTGAAATTTCAATATCAGAAATACCTTCACAGTAAATAATATTTTGACTTGCAAAATTAGAGCTGGGATTGTCACAATAGATTACTGTCGCACCAATACCATTCCCATTAAGAGTTACCCCTGATTTCATAATTATGGGCGAACTTATGTGAAACGTAGTCGGTGCAAGCTGTACAGTGTCACCTGAATTCGCTGATTGTATGGCAGAGTTAATAACGTCCTGGTCATTTGAACCTGCAGGGCTAAAGGAAGTTCCAGGGCCTACATTGATAATTGAACCTGAACAATTTACGGAAAAAAAGCATATAAATAAAAGCAAAGAAATAAAAAGATTTTTAGTTTTCATACTTGTCACAAATCTTTCTATAGACTTACTATCTTAAATTCTTTATTACTTCTGGAGCGCGGAGGAAAGCTTTTAATGGAAATTAAAAACGTTTTTTAAAAATAAAGCATAATTGGATATTGTAGTTTCATGTCATTTTTTGAACCTCTGACTATTTTATATGAAAACAAGGGGAAGCTGGAATGGTTGAACAATGTACATATGAAAAATATGTGTTTAAAAAGAAGCTTGAAACTTTAAGAAGTAAAAGTGGAAGGAGCACAGAATTAATTTCCCTTTATATTCCTTCTGATAAACGGATCTCAGATGTTACAGATCATTTGAGAGAAGAACATGAGCAGGCTTCGAACATTGAGTCTAAACTTACCAGAAATAGCGTACAGGGAACACTTGATTCTTTGTTGGCAAAGTTAAGGTCTCTTCACAAAATACCGGAAAACGGGATAGTTTATTTTGCAGGAACTGTCGATACCGGAGCTAACAGGACAGGCATGGTGAGCGAAGTTCTCATTCCTCCGGAACCGGTTGTACATTACATATATCACTGTGATTACGTTTTTTATCTTGAGCCTCTTGAGGAAATGCTTAGAGAGTGCAGTACTTATGGGCTTATACTTCTTGATTTAAGAGAAGCTACTATCGGAATGCTTGTAGGCAAGCAAATTGAAGCCATTAAGCATCTCCACTCTACTGTCCCTGGCAAACAAAGAAAAGGAGGTCAGAGTGCACATCGCTTTGAACAGCTCAGACGCATTGCTATTCATGATTTCTACAAAAGAATAGGGGATGCTGCAAGTGAGGCATTCCTTGAATTAGATCCATCTGAACTTAAAGGCATACTTATAGGAGGGCATTCTCCAACTAAAGAAGAGTTCAGTGAAGGTGAATTTCTACATTATGAGCTTCAGAAAAAGGTTCTTGGATTGTTTGACACAGGGTACACGGATGAATCAGGTTTTTCTGAGTTAATAAATGCAGCAGAGAATACGCTCCAGGGTATCGATTTAATTAAGCAAAAGAAAGATATGGAAATATTTCTTAAAGAAATCGCTACTGAGTCTGGTAAAGTATCCTATGGAGAAGATAATGTACGGGCTAATCTTGAAATAAAGGCAGTTGATGTGCTTTTACTTTCTGAAGACCTGCGATCTGAAAGAGTAACTCTCAAATGCAGTGTTTGTGGATATGAGAATAAACGGACAAGAAAATGGAAACCAGATGAAGCTGTTCCTGTTGCAGGAAATTGTCCTGAATGTGGTTCTGCACTTGAAGTCACGGATGTTATTGATATCGTTGGTGAATTCTCAGAACTCGCTGATAAAGGCAATGCAAGTGTTGCTTTTATATCAACAGATTTCGACGAAGGCTCTCAACTTATGATAGCTTTTGGAGGAATTGCTGCAATCCTTAGATATAGCACAGGAGTGTAGTTTAATCATGAGTTTATCAGTTAATGAATTACATAAACTATACAAAATGTAGTACTGTCAAGTCTACTAGAGATGGCCAATTTTAGGCAGTGTGCCGATTTTTCTGTAAAATCACAAATCTCAAGAAGTTGCAAGGTAGAAAATTCCATATCGGAAGAACAAAATTACATACAGTGCACAAAAAATTGACTTCGAATTTACAGAAAATTAACGACACTGCCCAATTTTATGGATTTAATAGTCGCTGGAAAAAAACAGTTATCCTCCGAGAATTCACAGAATCATTTTTTAAAAGGGTATTAGATAATCTTTTTTTCAATCTGAAATTAAGACTCTCACTTCACTCTTTTTTAGCTTCCGATAACATTTCCCTGGTTCATGTATACTTCTTGGAAAATCCTGGTGTTGCAGGAG
>CAYSZA010000050.1:0-13985 GCA_964435275.1 uncultured Methanosarcinales archaeon
GGCGATTTCGGGTTACAGGTAACGCCGGGCTACCCGGACTAGCTCATCAGCTATAGAAAGACACTTGTAGTATATAAAGATATGCAACTCATATTTCTCCCGATATCTGTTTTTAACACTGGAGTCAGGGTGTTAAACCTCCTTCAAAAGAAAAAGCAAAGATAGAGGAATTATTTGTCAAAAAGCCGAGAAAAGTAACAAAATAAAACTTGACAGGTCTTAAAATATACTCGGATGAATAAATCACCCTATATATTTATACGTTATTTTTCAAAATAATATGTAAATAAATCTCAAATGGCTTGTATAACAAATCAAAATACCCGGCAGAATAGGGAGAATCAGGGGAGTTTCTATGAGATGTGGAGTTGCAATTGACCTTGGAACAAGCGGGTATCGAGCCCAGAAAATAGATCTTGGTAGAGAAGAAATCCGAAGAACAGTGATAACTTTGAGGAACCCTCTTCCTGGAGCGAATGTAATGGATCATATGGACTTCGCAATTCACTATGGGCAGGACCTCGCACATGGGCTTTCTATAAACGCGGTAAAGAATCTGTTCCAGGCTCTTGATGTGAAAAGCGAAGAGCTTGAAAGGCTTTCAATATGTGGTAATCCAATCCAGTTATCCATCTTCCAGGGGATAAGTATTGAAGACCTTGCCTATGCAGGGGAGAGGAAGAAAAAGAAGTACAATATACAGGAACAGGATAGGAGCGCGAGGATCGTACATAGCAACGAAATTCCCGGGCTTGATGAATATGATTGTGAGGTCGTAGTTCCTCCGGCAATAAAGCATGAAGTTGGGGCCGATGCCCTGGCCCTGATAATAAAATCCGGGATGCTTGATAGTGACGAAATTTCGATTGCTACGGACTACGGGACAAATGCGGAAATGGCCCTCAAAGTAAAAGATATCATTTATACGGGATCTGCAGCTGCCGGCCCGGCCCTTGAAGGACAGCAGATAAGGCATGGAAACCTTGCCTCTCCTTATTCAATATCAGACATAGAATTTGAGGATGGAGCATTAAGGAATTATATCCTGAACGAAGAAATGAAATCTACTCCCGGGGACCTCGTAAATCCGGCAACCGGAGAGATCCTTGAGGAAGGTCAGATTAAAGCCAGAGGAATCACAGGTACCGGGGTCATAGCTCTGATAGAGAAAGGTATCGGAAGAGGCCTTATACAGCTTCCAAAGATTAAGACTCCGGACGGGCTCATTCATCTGCAAAACCGGATAGATTTCTCTGAAAAAGACCTTGCAGAAGCCGGAAAAGCTATAGGTGCCATTCGTGCAGGGCATGTTACGCTCTGTTCGGCTGCAGGCATTGAGATGACAGATATCGATGTGGCTTATATGGCAGGCGCTGCCGGCACCTATATGGATGCGGTAAAAGCCCAGAAAGTTGGACTGATCCCGTACTCGACAGGTAGAATCTGCCAGCTTGGAAACACTTCACTTTCTGTGGCTCGTGAAATCCTGCTTTCGGAAAAAAGGTTGTGGGAGCTTCAGGAAATTGCAAGTCAGATAATAGGCACGCACATAATGTTTGCGACTACTCCGGAATTCACGGATGCTTATGTTCTCGAACTTGCATACTGGGAAGAGGGTATGCCCTTTAACACATTTAAGAAATATCTAAAAAAGAAAGGGCTTCCCGTTCTTGGTGATCCTGTGGAGAATCCCGTTGTTGAGAAACGAGTGGAAAGGGATATTCCGATTCTTGGAGAAGAAGGGCTTCACGTACTTGAAAGGGTCGGTACCTACATGACTATGGTTGTCGACTGCCCCGAATGTAAAAAATGTATCAAAGTTTGTCCAACTGGTGCCTTATCGATTGAAGAAGAAAACAGGGTAATGATAAGTACCGACCTCTGTGAAGGGGCTCACTGCCAGAGATGTATACGGGCCTGTCCTCCGGAAAAATTCAACTGGAAGAATCTTGAGGTTTTCGAACAACAACTGCAGGAATAAAAATTATATTCAGGGTCCTGGCCAGACAGTTCCGGAATACTGGTAAAAACTAATAAGTAATATTTACACATTTAAAGGAAAATGTGCTGGCCAGAAAAGCAGTCTTCTGTAAGCTTCTTGGAAAATATTAGAAATGTTGTGTTTTAAGTAATAGTTAATTTTTAATTTAGGAGTTAAACCAATTTTAAGAAACAGTGTATTCTAGTGGATTGTGTAATTCTAAGAAACTCTAAGAAATAGTGCTTTTAAGAAGTAGTGCGGTTTTACACAATTCGAAATCGTAGAAGTGGAATAATTTTGTAATAAAAAAGGCTTTTCAAGGTTATGTAATAAGGGACATAAACTTTATAAACAACCTGATCATAGGAATTTGTGAGGCATCTGATCCACTTTCACACCATAAATTATGTACTGCATCTAGCTCGGTTAGACCATAAGTTACACAAACATTAAGTTTTAGATGCCTCAATCACCCATATAGGCAAAGTATCTGCCAGGGCTTTTTTGAGGGAATGTGCTTCATAGGATATAAACATTTATATTTAATTGCATAAATAAAAAACAAACTCCACTTGTAGATCCACTATTTTTGCAAAAAAGTTATTAAGATATAAATTTCTGCGTAACTTTCTTACAGAAAGTTAGAAGGAATAAAAAGTTAAAAGAACAAAAATAGACGGATTTAATAAATTAAAAGGAATAAAAGATTAAAGAAATTAAAAGATTAGAGCGAATAAGCCTCGCGAAGTTTTACAACCAGTACTTCAACCTGTTCCACTGCAGTTCCTATATACTTGTCGGGATTTACAAGATTCTCGATATCCACAGCAGTTAAATATTTTGCAACTTCAGGAGTTTCCAGAAGTACGTTTTTAAAGTGTTGTCTCGTATCGTGGGCTTTCATTGCCGCAGTCCGCACAAGCTCATGGGCTTCCTGCCTGCCTACTCCTCTCTTTGCAAGCTCGATCATTACAGCCTCGCCCATATTGAGTCCCCTGAGGAGCTCCAGATTCCTCCGGATATTTTCAGGGTAGAACCTCAGATTTTCAATCACGCTTATCCCGAGCTTGAGGATGTGGTCTGTAAGCACGCAGGCTTCAGGGAAAACTATCCTCTCAGAGGAAGAATTGGTCAGATCCCTTTCATCCCAGAGGGTATTGTTAAGAAGCTCGGGCTCAACCATGGCTCTTACAATTCTTGCAAGCCCGCATATCTGCTCGGATTTTATAGGATTGCGCTTATGAGGCATGGTAGATGAGCCTACCTGCTTTTTCCCAAAACTTTCCTCGATCTCGGCAATTTCACTGCGCTGAAGAGTCCTGATTTCTATACCAATCTTATCAAGAGTCGTGACCGTGTTTGCCATCCACATTACAAATTCGGCATGCCTGTCCCTCTGAATGATCTGGTTGGAAACATCCACAGTCCCGATTCCAAGGTACTGCATGGTAAGTTTCTGGATAAGAATTCCGGCTTTTCCAAAAGCAGCCTGGGTCCCTACTGCCCCGGTCATCTGCCCTACCGTAGCTCTCGGAGTGAGCTGATGGAGACGATCGAGGTGCCTTGAAACCTCAGACGCCCAGATAGCAAAACGCAGTCCGTATGTTGTCGGGACTCCTATTTGCCCGTGAGTTCTTCCGCAGCAAACTGTCTGCTTGTGGGCTTCGGCCTGGTCAACAAGAACCCTGAGCAGAGTTTTGAGTTTGTCTTCCAGAATATCGATTGCATCCTTTATCTGGAGAGCTGTTGCCGTATCCAGGATGTCGTTTGAAGTAGCTCCGAAATGCACCCATTTTCCGGCATCATCTCTGCACTGTTCAGAAATCGCAACAACCACAGCCATCATATCATGGTGGATCTCGGCTTCAATTTCGTCAACCCTTTCCGCTTTCACAGAAGAGATACTCTGGGATATAATTTCAGCCGCGTCTGCAGGAATCAAGCCCATATCCGCTTCGGCGCGGGCAAGGGCAGCCTCGGTCTGTAGGATCTTGGAAAGTCTATTCTCCTGGCTCCACACATGTTTCATTTCTTCTGTACCATACCGGTAGTCTATAGGATGAATCGCCACATCAATCACCATTCATAAGATAAGGAATAAATTTAATCCCAAGGAATTAAATCAATCGTGAACTATATTTCGAACCTGAGATATTAGCTCGAATTAATGACCTAGCTTTTAAATGATTCTTAGTATTACTCAATTTCAGGGTTAACTTTGCCACGGTTTAATGTCGACTTAATTACAGGTTCAGTCCTGGTTTAAGTAGATAGGGCAGGGAGTAAACAACATAACCAATAAATAAACTTTGAGTCGGCAGGACAGGAAAAGCAGCGGGTATGCTAGAATCGGAAGAAAAAAGATTGCAAACTCAATAAAAGGCGGGCTTTTTTGATGAAAAACGTTATATTCCTTAACATCCATTAAGCGGGCTATATACCTTACCAATATAGAAAAATAATAGCAGGTGACAAAAAAATGGCTCGTTTTCCAGAAGCAGAAGAAAGATTATTAAATAAAAAAATTTGCATGCGATGCAATGCCAGAAATGCAATAAGAGCAACCCGCTGCAGAAAATGCGGTTACAGTGCTCTTCGGGTAAAATCCAAGGAATCCAAGGGAGCATGATCTTTTTTGCAGGTGGAAGCACACCTTCAGAAAATTATTGACCTAGAAGGAAAAGTTCATCTTACCCTTATCGATCCCGCTTCCCAAACGCCTGAACGAGCCGCTGAAATCGCCCTTGCAGCAGTTAAGGGAGGCACCGATGCCATCATGATAGGGGGCTCAACCGGAGCGTCGGGAACCCTGCTTGATGAAACCGTTATAAAAATAAAAGAAATGGTAGATGTTCCAACCATCCTTTTCCCGGGAAGTTCAGCCGGGCTCAGCAGATATGCAGATGCCGTATTTTTTATGAGCCTTCTGAACTCAAGAGACATAGGATATGTAATCACAAACCAGGTGCTTGGAGCTCCGCTTGTATACAGAAGTCAGATCGAACCTATCTCCATGGCATATCTTGTGGTCGAACCCGGAGGAACTGTTGGCTGGATAGGGGACGCAAAACTGATTCCCAGGAGGAAGCCTGAAATTGCTGCGGTGTACGCTCTTGCAGGCAAGTATCTTGGCATGCATTACACCTACCTTGAAGCGGGGTCCGGAGCCGACATGCCTGTAAGTCCTGAAATGATTGGAGCTGTCAAGCAGGTGCTTGGAGAAAACAAACTTATAGTTGGCGGCGGCATCAGAGATGCAAAAACAGCAAAACTCTGTACTTCTGCAGGCGCGGATATGATAGTTACCGGCACCGTTGTTGAAGAAGTAAACGATGTTACTGCAAAGGTGGCTGAGCTTGTATCAGCTATAAAAAGATGACCCCTGAAAAGAAAAAGTTCAGGATGTGCTGCCTGCTTTTAAGGAAAGCATTTTAACTTACACTATTCTGTAAATTATTTATTTTTCCCGAGTACTTTTTCCAGAGCGCAGGCTTTCTTAGCCCCGAACAGAAATAAAGGTCTGCTTATTTGATTAAGTAAATTTCTCGTTAAAAACAGAGTAGATGAAATCAATCAGGAGAAGGTATTCAGGTCAGAAAAACTTCTCTTTGAGCTGTAAATTTATACGCGGTCTGACCTGAGAAATTTCGAGTATTACTTGAGATATATTTAGACTGTAGAGGTTCTAATCACAGCAGCCGATTGTAATAAATAGTTATAAGGTAATATTTGACTCCTATTTTAGTATAAATTGTACTGGCGCAGAGGGACTCGAAAAATGCAGCGAAAGAAGACAGATTATCATATCGGACTGTCAGAACTGCAGAAAGGACTTCGGGCCCGGCATAAACTTGCGATCAACACTAAGAGGTATGATTATGCTCAGAATTTCCAACCTGGTTAAAGATTATGAGGTACGTTCCGAAAAGATTAGAGTGCTGGACAATATCGACCTCACGGTGGAGGATGGAGAAATTCTCGGGATTACCGGTCGAAGCGGAAGCGGGAAATCGACACTACTACGCATTATCCGGGGCGTGGAGCCCTTTCAGAAGGGAACTGTGGAAGTAGATGGAGAAACTATTACTCCGGATTCAGGGATCGAAGGGGAAAAGTTTCTCAAAAGTGTAAGCGCAATACACCTCCAGCGAAATTTCGGGCTCTGGAACGGACCTGCGATTGAGAATATTATAAGAAAATTGAATTACCTTCGAGTAGGGCACGAAGCCCTTCCGGAGAAAGAACATCTCCCGCACGAGATAAGTAACGATTACGACGAGCTCTTTGAAGAAGCAATGGAGTATTTGAAGCTTGTAGGCCTGGAGCATAAGGCTCTTCATTCCACCAACCTTTTGAGTGGAGGGGAAAAACAGAGAGTCGTAATGGCAAGACAGCTCGCCTCAAAGCCAAAGCTCCTTCTCCTCGATGAGCCCGTTACAATGACCGGGCCGGATACAAAACAGGAAGTCCTTGATGTAATAAAAAGTTTGAAAAAGAAGTTGAATATCCCAATTATAGTAGTTTCTCACCTGCCGGAAATTCATGCCTATATTGCTGACAGGCTAATCTTCCTTGAGAACGGAAAAATTGCAGCCGATGGAAAACCTTCCTGGGTGCTTAAGAATTTCCTTAGAGAAATGAAGCCAAGGAAAGAACTTGCAGAGCCTGAGAATAAAGAGGTTTGCATCAAAGTCAGGGACATTTCAAAGCGGTATTCACTTATCAGGATGGGGGAAGTCCTTAATATTAAAGACTTTTCTCTCGATGTTTACAGGGGAGAAATCCTGGCTCTCATCGGCTCATCGGGAGCTGGGAAAACAACACTTATGAAACTTATGGAAGGACTTATCAGACCAAAAAGCGGAACTGTAGAGTACCTCTGCAACGGAGACTGGGTAGATGTCACCCAGTATAGTGAAAAGCGCATGGAACTCCGGCGAATAATGAGTATCATGAATCAGGAATTCTCGATGTCCGTGAACTCTACGGTAAGGGATCAAATTCGATTCAGGCTAAGCATGAAAAAGCTGGGCGCAATTGAATACGCAAGAAAAAAAGCCAGAGAAATTGGGCTTTCGGATGAGACCCTTGATACAATATACCGCCTGCCTGACATGCCGGAAGAGGAGAAAACAACTGCACTCCGGGAACTGAACCTGAGTGATACCATATATTCCGAACTTTTCCCCACAATCCCGATAACCGACGTCGATACCTATGCAAAGCCAGTTTTTGAAGCGCTTGATCTGCCAACGGAGGTTCTTGACAAAACACCTTACCAGATCAGTGGAGGTGAGCATGTCCGGGCTTTTATTGCCCTGAGCCTTGCAACATCCCCCGAGTACCTCATGCTTGACGAACCCTTCGGGGATCTTGACCCTGTAACCCTTAGAGATGTCACCAACTCCTTAAAAAGAATCAATGAACGCTTTGGCACGACCATTGTACTTGTGAGCCACCATATGGATTTTGTGCGGGAAGTTGCTCACAGAGCCATATTGATTGAAAATGGAGCCCTTACAATGGATGGAAAGCCGGCTGAAGTCTGCCAGGAGCTTATTAACAGGAGCAATGCCCCTTACATGGAACACAGCCTGCAAGATCTTGTGGAAGGCAGTTCGGAAGCTAATTAAAATCGCGAGATGGTTTTGAGGAACCCGGTTCAGAGATTAACTGAAAAAGACAAATAAATGATTTCAGGAGGAGAAAAAGGCTTTTTTCCCTCTTCTTCTGTCAATAACAGGAAGGTTCAGGTTTATCAGACCTCTTCCATTCTTTTTAATCTACTTTGAGCACTTAAACCATTTGCAATCTCTTTATGCTTTTTGTAGCTTTATTCAGTCAATCTTATCTTCTTCACACAGGCGATCCCATTCTTCATTCCCGAATTTTATGTACAGGCTTGCAGGAACAATTGGCTTTTCAAGTTCTCTGATTATTTTTTCCGAGAGCTTCTGGTTTTCGACAAGTTCCCTTCCTGCGCATCTGAGCACCTTCCTGTACTTACCCAGGAGAGGTTTTAGCATGATATTGTTTTTACCCCTGAAAATTTCTCCTTCTCCCCTGTAAATCTCGGCAATAAGTTCTGTGTGGAAAGTTCTTGCAAGCCTCCTGAAAAAAAGGCTTTCAACCTCAAAATTTGTCTGACCCGGCAGCCCGGCGTTTGATATCACGGCAAATCTCGGAAACTTTTCATAGCGTTTTGCATGCCTGTACTCGCCCTTTTCGTCCTCTTCAAAATGAGGCAAGAGCACAGGAGCAAGCCTGTCTATAAAATTTTTCATAATAGCCGGGACATTATCGAAATATACGGGACACGCAAATACTGCAATATCCGATGCCATGAATCTTGGAAGCAAGTCATCCATATCATCGCGAATTGTGCATTTTCCTGGGGTCTTGAGCCAGCATTCAAATTTTCCCCTGCAATACCCGATATTTTTTTCGATCAGGAAAACATTTTCGGTTTCTGCCCCAGCTTCTTCTGCTCCTTTCAGGAATTCCTCGACCATAATAAGAGTATTTCCTTCCCTGCCCTTATGACTCCCGCTGAACACTGTTATTTTCACGTAGTAATCCCCCTTTCCCAATTAAATAAAGTACTTTTGAAAAATAGTTTGAATAGCCTTTTCGAGAAAGGCCAATTCTGCGTTATGCATCTTTGTCTATTTCCTTCCAATCATACCTGCAATGAGATTTATTTTCTTTCAGCTCATCGTTTTCAGCTCTGTTTCCATTATTGCCCTCATCGAATTTTTTCCCGGCACACCAGGCTTTGCCCAGATGCTCGCCTATTCCCCAGTAATTGTTATCATACATGGAAAAAACTATGGGCTTGATTTTTTCAATATCAGGAATCTCATTGCAAAGATATCGTTCCTCTGCGTAACTCTCAATAATCTCTCCTATAAAGACCTCACTCGCGCCTCCGAAATCCAGGACATCTGCAAGCCTGCACTCAAGGTTCACCGGACACTCCCGGATCATTGGGGCTTTTTCAAGTTTTCCGTAGAAGGTTTCGAAAACTCCAGATTTATCGACTCTTTTTCCGGAGACTATACCGCAGTAGTCCGTAACTTCCACCATATGCCGAGAAGGAATATTTACACTGAAACACTGGTTATCCTTTATTCCTTCGTTTGTGTGGTGCATTTTTCCCAGGGTAACCGCGATCATAGGAGGGTTTGCCTGTACGATTCCGCAAAAAGCGACTGTCAGATAATTCGGTTTTCCATTTACATGAGCTCCCACGAGGGTAGTAGGCATGGGATAAAGAAAGTTCCTGGCTCCAATAGCTTTTTTCTCTCCAGTTTCCGTATTTCAGTCCTCCTCAAAGCTGCACAGATTAATCTTGATTTCGGCTTAAATTGTATAGTACCGAAGTCTGCCGGAAAGAGTTGCACTCAAAAGTGTGTTTTTATAGTTATTTTCCATGTACGTAATTAGTATTCCGGTTTTTATCAATATATAAATTAGGACATAATTATCAGGGAATAAATACTCTACATAAACCTAAAGATAATAAATGTGAAAGATGTCTGCATAAGTCCGGATATAAAAATTGACAGAAGAAAAATACCCAGTAGGGAAACTACTCGAAAGTTAAAATCTAGCTAAAAAAATAACCTGAGAGAAGGAGACCCCTATTATTCATACCTTAATGCGCATCCACATGAGCCAGCTTTGCCACCTAAACCGCAGATATGTAAAACTAAGATATGTTTCGTGCAATTCCCAAAAAACCCAGTAAATTTAAGTATCAAATTATAATAAATTACTTTTAAAGAACAGTGTAAATCAGGATATTTTTTATATGCTAACAATGTACATATAAAAAATGAAGCATATGTATAAAGTGTTATAAGCTGAGAAAGAGAATTGTATTGCCCTGAGTTCTTTAAATGATTTAAAACGCGAAGTCGCCTTAAATCACTGAACGTCAAAGTTTGATACTCTAGACTCTGTCTCATATCCCATTCACACCCTGTTGCATATTGAAACCTACTTAGAATATGGAGGGGGAAAGATTTTGAGAGAAAATATTGTTGAAGACCTCGAACTTTTTTCAAGCGCTCCGCAGAGCCCCCAGATTCCTGCTGTATATGAGGATGCCGAAGAATTGACAGAATTACTTGTTGCCTATTTTAAAGAAGGAATTGAAAAGGGAGAGTACTGCTTATGGATTTCTCCAGAGAAACTGGCCATTGAAGGGGCAGAAAACGAACTTAAGAAGGCAGGAGTGGATGTCGAGCACTGTCTCGCGTGCTCTCAATTGGAAATTCTGCCCGCTAATCCGTTCTCGGAAAATCTGACCCTTCTTGCGTCAGCAGTAAAAGAACTCGTAGAGGAAGGATATAAAAAAGCTCTTTCTGGAGGATTTTCAGGATTTAGAACAAACTTTGAGCTCAAAAATGCTAGAGATTCCCTTAAGTTCTGTCTTGAGATGTGCGGGAAGGACGTTGAAACGGCAGCTTTCGAAAATAACAGAAGTCTCACACTGCTCTGTACCCTTCCTCTTGAAGAACTTTCAGGTAGCACGCTCCTTGAGCTAATGGAAGAAAACGGCATTCTTGTCAAAAGGAAAGGGAAATGGAAGCGCTTGAGAAATCTGGAAAAGAAAGTAGAGCTGGAAAATATTTTTCTTAAAGCGGAGAAAAATATAGAAGCCGCAAACATGAACAAAAACGGGCTAATAATAAATATGAGCCATGAGCTTCGGACCCCTCTTAACTCGGTTATAGGTTTCTCTGATTTGTTACTGGAAGGAGCTTTCGGGTCCCTGAATACCAGGCAATCAAAATATGTAAGTAATATTCTTATAAGCGGAAAAAACCTTCTGGAAATTATCAATAATTTACTTGATATCTCAAAGCTAGAAGCCGGTGAAAAGAACCTCAACTATGAAAATATAGATATTGCCAGCCTTATAAGAGAGGTGAGGATGAATCTTCTCTTGCTTGCTTCGAGTAAGAAAATCAGTGTAGAAGTAAAGGTTGATGCCTCTCTTGAGAATGTCCGGGCTGACAGGATAAAGCTGAGACAAATCTTTTATAATTTAATGAATAACGCTATAAAATTCGCTCCTCAAAAGGGAAAGGTTACTGTAAGCGCCTCCAAAAACGAAGGGATGCTCGAGGTTAGAGTTTCAGATAACGGAATAGGGTTGTCAAAAGAGGATCACGAAAGGATATTCATGCCTTTTATCCAGGCAGATTCTTCCACATCCAGGGGATACGGTGGAGCTGGACTTGGACTTTATATTGCTAAAAACTTCATTGACCTTCACGGAGGAAAGATCTGGGTGGATTCCAGGTTAGGAGAAGGCAGCACATTTATCTTTACTCTTCCGATGGATTAGAAAAGGACAATCTGAAAGGAATTTAGCTGACAGAAATAGTGATTTTTGCATTCTATCAGCATATGATCAAAAAGGCAAGTGCACCTGAGACTCTCTCTGTATTTTCAAGAGATCCGTCTGCACTTAAATGCCTTCAAAATATTCTAAAGATGACTTTTCGAGAATTTTCATTCCTTTAAATCCTCGTTATTTACTTTGTTTCTTCTTTCTGTAGATCAGCACACCTGCAACGGCAATGACAAGGAACACCAAACCTGGGACAATCATACTCGAACTGCTTCCCGGATTTTCCTCAATGGATTGAATATACAGGTTGCTCACTATGTTTTCATGTTTATTTATGCCGTTGCTGTAACTTGCAGAGAGTGTCAGGTTTGTAGGCTCTGAGGTTTCCTTGCTGGCATCTGATGAACCGTCTTCCACTGCATTAAATTCAATAGTGAAAAGCTCATCCGGATTCATCGGGCCTATGAAATATTCCGCAGGGTAAAATCTCACGCCTTCGGCTTTGGGCTTTATGCTCACGGAATTAAACTCGTTCGGGTGCATATTTGCTACGTCGAACTCAATGGTAGATTTCCCATTTACTATCTGGAGCTCTTTCGAAGGAATTACCTTGACGTTTGAAGAGTCTACCTTAATAGGAATATTCTTTCTGCTGTTGTAATCGAAAGAGTTACCCTCTATTGCAAGTTCAAGGTTGTGAGTTCCTTCTGCGGCATCCTCTGCAACCTTGACATTGAAAGTCAACTTAATACTATCCCCATGCCCCAGAAGGCCCATATCTTCGTAAGGGGCGTCAAGTACGATTATGCCGTCAGATAAAGGTCTTAAAACCGCAGCCTGGATTCGGGCATTGGTATCAAAGTCACTCCCATCAATAGTGACAGTCGGAGTGGTTGCAGTATTTGTAAGCGTTACAGTAATAGTTCCCCTATCTCCGGGCATGAAAGCTCTGGGGTCCGAAACGACTTCCTTGAGCTCAACCGTACCTTTGCTGTCAAATGTTTCAGTACCTATTCGAATGTCAAAGCTTTTCTCACTCCATGGACTGTCTTTACCTGTCTTTGTTCGGATATCAATTGAGCGCACTCCTTTTTGCGCATTTTTGTCCACGAAAAGGTAAAATTCCTTTGTAGCAGTTCTACCAGGATTGAGAACTCCAACATTTTTCACGGCATTTGCCTCGGAATCGAGAGAGAAAGGATATTGAGGTACAATTTCAATGTCAACGTTTTCAGCTTTATCCCCCCCAATATTTTCCACCTGAACAGTGAGATTCAGGTATTCTCCTATTTTTGCAGGATAGGGATTTGTTTCGACTATTGTAACTTTCAGGTTGGCCCCCCCAACTGCTGCGGAAACAGGAGCTGCAAAAAGAGAAGAAACCAAAACTAAAGATAACACAAGATGAATAAGCGGATTTTTGATTTTTGTCATTCTAACTTCGCCCCGATTAGCTTGAATTTGAAAAGTTTACACGCAAGGATTATTCCGTGTTATTCTGAATTATCCCATCTTTTACCAGCACTATCCTGTCCGCATACCCTGCAATTTCCGGATCGTGAGTAATCATTACAATGGTTCTGCCATCTTCATTGAGTTTTCTAAACATATTCAGAATCTCACAGCCCGTCTTCGAGTCAAGATTTCCAGTGGGCTCATCCGCAAGAAGGATCGCAGGGTCATTGATAAGAGCTCTGGCTATAGCAACTCTCTGGGATTGTCCACCTGAAAGCTCACCCGGTTTATGGCGCATTCGGTCCTCCAGCCCTACCAGTTTAAGTAGCTCCTTTGCTCTTTCATGCGTATCAACTCCACTTCTTGCGTTAGCATAGGTTGGAAGCTCGACATTCTCAAGAGCTGTAAGCCGGGGAATCAGGTTGAATGTCTGGAAAATAAAACCGATTTCCAATCCTCTGAGCCTGGCAACTTCCTTATCAGATAGTTTATTGATGTCAAGACCTTTAATTATGATTTTCCCTTCAGTGGGCCTGTCAAGAAAACCTATGAGATTCATAAGCGTACTTTTCCCTGAACCAGAAGGCCCCATTATGGCAAGGAATTCTCCCTCCCGTACTTCCAGGTTAATATCATGAAGGATCGGAACCTCCATATCTCCAAGTATATAACTCTTTCTAACATCAATAACCTCAATAACGAGAGGTCTCATCCCACGTGCTTCGTCACCCTGCATAGATCTCGAACGGCGCAAGTCACACTTAAACGGTTCTTCACTTGAAGTAATGTGATCTTCTCTCGAGGGCAATTCCGCTTCAAGTCTGGAATTTTCGGTTCCTGTTTCCAACATTGAATCTCTGGAAGCAGAAACGTTTTCAATGGATATCTTCGTTTCCATACCTATCCCTCTGTTTTTAAATGCTCGGATAATTCATCCATACCTCAGTTACCCATACAATATAGCTTATTCTAATTTTATGCTTTAAGCATCAGCAGTAAAATGATTTTTCAGTTTTGTAAGAACCGCAGAGAAATAATTGTTGTTTTTCTAAGTAGGGAGTATACCATTTTTCCATGCTCCGCATATTTTTATTTTTCTCCGTTCAGGAATATTCGTTAAGAACTCAGGAAATTAATTGTTAAGAGTTTGCTTAGAGATTATCAGGATAACAAGTGCCTAGTGTC
>CAYSZA010000051.1:0-13976 GCA_964435275.1 uncultured Methanosarcinales archaeon
TGTGGGTCATTGATCAAATCTGGCAAAAAAGTGAAGTAATTTTTTTGTCAGATTTGAGAATTTCTCTTTTATGATTTTTAGTAACTGACTCTTATAACCCGATACCTTGCTGAGTTAAGTTAATTTTAAATGTTCCAGCCTTCCTCTTACTTTTGCATGCCGAAACATCTGGTATTACAATATAGTCCTCAGCTTAGAATTTGAAACTTTGAACTAAAATGTGCAGTAATAGCTTAATACAAACTTAAAAACCAGACCTTTATGACTTTAAGCTTTGAGATATTTGAGATACTATTCAAATATATTCAAACTGCATGAAGGTTTATAATAAATTATAAAAATATGTGATTCCGTAAACTAAACTAATAACAGCTAGAATGTCAACCCAAATAAGAACTCTAAAAATAAACCTGAAAAACAATCCTGATAAAAACCCAGGACGAACATAAAATTGATCCCTATGCACCCGAAAACTAAACAGATCCTTGAGACCTTTCAAGAGATAAATAAAATTCCGAGGCGTTCAAAGAATGAAGAACAGATTTCCACCTGGCTGCAGGAGTGGGGCCGATCCAGAGGTTTTGAGGTAAGAGCCGATTCTTCAAACAACGTACTTATCAAAGCTCCTGCAACGTCTGGATATGAAAATTGTTCCACACTTATTCTGCAGGGGCATATGGATATGGTCTGCGAGAAGTGCAAGGAATCCAGGCACGACTTTTCCAGAGACCCTGTAAGATGCGTTTATGATGGGGAATGGCTGCGGGGAGACGGGACTTCCATAGGTGCGGACAATGGGATTGCACTTGCAGTCGGGCTAGTGCTGGCAGAAGCAGGGAAGAGAGGAGAAATCGGTCATCCTCCGCTTGAGCTGCTCTTTACGGTAGACGAGGAAACAGGTCTAACAGGAGCGAAAGGACTTGAAGCCTGTTTTTTTGAAGGAAAGGTGCTTCT
This sequence comes from uncultured Methanosarcinales archaeon, assembly GCA_964435275.1. Lineage (GTDB taxonomy): Archaea > Halobacteriota > Methanosarcinia > Methanosarcinales > Methanosarcinaceae > Methanosarcina. The sequence goes on from CAYSZA010000051.1 coordinate 955, forward strand.
GAATCTTGACTCCGAGGACGAAGGAGTTTTTGTAATAGGGTGCGCAGGCGGGCAGAATTCATTGATTACCTTCCCTGTTGAGTGGGAACTGCTTGACTTTAAAAAGGAAAATTCATTCGGGTTTTTCAGGTTCTCAGTTGAAGGGCTGGAAGGTGGGCATTCCGGAGTTGAAATAAATAAACAGCGAGCAAACGGGATACAGTTGCTCTCCCTGGCACTTGCCTGGCTCAGGGACAGGGTTGGGGTAGATAATTTAAGGCTTGTCCTGTTAAACGGAGGAAGTGTCCATAATGCAATCCCAAGTACTGCAGAAGCCTTTATCGCACTTGGCAGGGAAAAAATCGAAAAGGCCGAAGAAGCCGTGGCGGGTCTCAGGAAGTTGTTTCAGGCTGAATATGCAAAAACCGACCCAGGCCTTAGCTTTAATTTCGAAGAGATTGGCAGGGAAATAATCTTTGAAGTTGCAGGAAACAGGGTCACAAGAGAGGAAGTGTTCCCTATACGGGTCTTTTCGTCAGAAACCGAAGAGAGGCTGATAAAACTGCTCTGGGGATTACCGCACGGGGTTTACAGGATGTCGGAAACTATCCAGGGTCTTGTCGAAACTTCAAATAACCTTGCAACGGTACGGACGACAGAAAACGAAATAATGATCGTATCAAGCCAGCGCAGTTCCAGTAATCTCAGGCTTGCTGAAATTACCGGGAAAGTGGAAGCCGTTGCAAAGCTTGCAGGTGCATGGATCGAACATGAACCCGGATATCCTGCCTGGGAACCCGACCTGAGATCCGAGCTACTCCTGAAGTGCAGGCAGGTTTACACAGACACTTTTGGAAAAGAGCCTGAAATCAAAGTGATCCATGCAGGGCTTGAGTGCGGGATAATCGGTTCGGTGCACGAGGGCATGGAAATGATTTCTTTCGGGCCGACGATCAAAGATCCGCATTGTCCTTCGGAAAGAATTTTCATTCCTTCGATTGAAAAAATCTGGATTTTCCTGGAAAATCTCCTGACAAGTTATCGCTGTTAAAAACTGTTGTTAAGCGGAACATCTGCCTCTCTCAGGTCTTTTAGGGTAAAAACGCATAGAGTTACCCTCCAGATTCACAGGAAGTCAAAATACAGGGCCGGCCGAGGGTGCCCACAGTACAAACGGCTTCAGGTCAGTCAGGGACAGCTTATTATGCTTGATCCCGCCAACCCTGCCGTTACCCTGAATTATAAATTTTTTTCTTTAGCCCTCATTCAGATCTAAGTTGTTCTCTCACCCTCAACTCGGTTTCACGGCCAACAAAGCGATAGACGATGCCAGCCAGGATCGCTCCAACAATTGGCGCTATCCAGAACAGCCACAGCTGTTGAATTGCCCAGCCGCCGACGAATAATGCCTGCGACGTGCTGCGGGCAGGATTCACTGAAGTGTTTGTTACCGGAATGCTGATCAGGTGAATAAGCGTCAGTCCCAGCCCTATGGCAATTGGCGCGAAATGTGCTGGAGCACGGTAATCAGTCGAGCCGAGAATAATGAAGAGGAACATAAAGGTCATCACTAGCTCAGTGATCAGCGCTGCGTATAAAGAATACCCGCCAGGTGAGTGTTCTCCGTATCCATTGGCCGCGAAACCGCTTTCAACCAGATCAAAGCCAGGCTTCCCACTGGCTATCTGCCATAGCACGAAAGCTGCAATGATTGCTCCTGCCAGCTGTGCAACAATGTACGGGATGATATCCTTTGCGGAGAATCGGCCACTTACAAAAAGGCCAATAGTGACAGCGGGGTTGAGGTGAGCGCCCGATATGTGACCAATAGCATAAGCCATCGTCAGGACGGTCAGCCCAAATGCCAGAGCAACGCCTGCAAAGCCGATGCCCATCTTTGGAAAGCCAGCTGCCAGAACTGCACTGCCACAGCCGCCAAGAACCAGCCAGAAGGTACCTGTTAACTCTGCTAAGAATCGACGAGTTAAGTCCATGAGAATCCCCTTTCTTTGATTACGAATGCCAATAACTCTCTGCTTATGTATGTTTCAGTCAACTGGATCCAGGCGATAAACGTTTTGAGCCCCCGTTGCCTTCCTTACCACCTTTGTGTTGGCGGCTGTAAAGCTGCTGCAATCACCTGCGGAACCATCATTTTAGATTGATATCGCAAATTTGCTGTTCTGCCATTATACGTCTCATTTCAGCCTCATCACGTCGGTTAATTCGCCTCAGACGTCAGGCTAAATCTGCCTGGTCTGTCTATAAAAAGGAGCGATGCCCTGTATACTTTAAGAAGGATAGTTTGGCCTGGGCGTTATGCTGACTATCTTTAATCTATTTACTCGCCAATATTTATAAATATACTTTTATATTTTTACGTTATTTCTCTGACTGTTTCAACCTATCTGCAATTACGACTTGCGGTTTTTCAAACTGTTGTACTGCAAAGAGGATAATCGAGCTACTTTAGACAAAAAAATTTTCATTCCTTCAGTTGAAAAGATCTACATCTATCGCAAAACTTATTGAAGATCTATCAAGTATTAACACAGAGTTAGTGAGGAGCAGGTAGCAAAGAAAAGAAATAACAAAGAACAGAAGCAATAAAGTAAGAGAAGCAGGAGTATTAATGAGTTCGGTTTCAATCTTTTCTTTCTTTTGATAACCAGTCCTCTTCACTGTCCAGACGAACTATCTCTCCTATAGCTTTCAGGCATTCTTCCTCCTCGTTGCTCCGCTTAGCTATGTGTGAACGCACCCTCATAAAGTAGGCCAGAGCTGCAATGGGCAAAGCATAGCCTATTCCATAAATAGCCAGGTTTATTTCTTGCGGTTCAAAGATCACGCTCAAGAAATTAACTCCCAGCACAACGACAGTGAGCCCAACAAGGTTTAACTCCAGCTCCTCAATATTATTTACTTTCACCCATTCCGGTAAAGGGAGCGGCTGGATAAATAACTGGTAGAGCCCGAAAGAAGTAAGGAAAAGTACTGTACCGACCAGGAAAAGATGGACAGTTTCCACGATTTCAACGATGATATTTGCCTCTGGATATATCTCTGGATATGTCTCTGCCACTCCTATAAACAGTTTTCCCACGAAGTGAACAATGTCGACGCCGCCTTTAATAAACAAAGCACAAGCGGCGATTGCCAGCCCTATCACCGGAATCAGCACGAAAAAGCGCATTGATGCAATAAATCTCACAACTTTCATCGGCAGGCTCCTTCTTGTTTTTTCTTTCTTCTTCTACTTACTGCCATATTTATTGAAAAAGGACATTCTGTAAGTTGGAATAAGTGTAGCTTATTAAGAAACCCGTTTGCAGGCATCCACAGGTTAATTTTTTATACTGTCTACTCCCAGTTGAACCTTCGAGATCTCCCCCAAGCTCGTTGTTCAATAATTCACTTTATATAATTATTCTTTTACATATTATTTTATGCATGTTGATTAATTTTATTGGGTCTGCTGAGAAGGATTACTCTTTGAAATTGAAGATATTCTATTCTTTTGCTAATCTTATTTCCCTTTTTAATTCTCGCCCTTTTTGGAAATTGTTAACTCAGTTCCCAGGTCTGCGAAATGAATAATAATATCGGAAGAAGGTACTGTTATGTTTGCATTTATCAGGGCTTTATAAATTGCGTGTTCAGTCTGTCTTCTGAAACTCTTATCTCCATTTAATCTTCTATCCAGTATTCTTTACCTTTACCTGCCCTCAGAATTATTTGATAAATTCTTGACAGCTATGTTGTCGGAGCTTGTAGGAGATTCTCCTGCTTTCTTCCTCTCAGGTGCATCAGCAGGCAGTGCCGCTACTATGCGGGCATACCACTCACTTCCAGGGCCTGCTGTAGCTCCCTGGACAAAAACGCTTAGAAAAACAGTCGTGATCACCGCAAGACTTATAGTTTCACTTCCTCCAATTCCTCCCGTTTCTTCCATAGCAGTCAATAACAAAACAACGGATGCAAGGCCTCTGGGTCCAAACCAGCCCAGAAAAAGTACGGTTTCGGCATGCAGCTTTATGCCTATCAGCGAGATTGCCACAGGTATCATACGGATAAGCGTAAGGCTCAGCACCGCATAGATAAATATTGGCCAGCTGATTGTAAAAATTCTTGCAGCCACTGTAATTCCGAATATGAAAAAAACTGCAAAACTAAGTATGCTTCCTTCAGCTTCTGTAAGGATCATCTCTTCTTCTGTAGCTTTTATTTTACCTGCAGCTTGAGTGATGAGACCACCTGTAAAAGCGGCAATGAACCCGCTGCCGCCAATCAAGTCTGCTACAAGCCAGGAGATGACAGCCAGGGACATAAACCCGATTTTGCGGTAAAGCCCTGACATCCATCCGACTCTTACAGCTTTGCTAGAAAGCCATCCCCCTGCAAGCCCTACAACTGCGCCCACAAGCATCCCTATACCTATCTGTTCAAACGCCAGGACAATCAGGGTACCTACTGGCTGTTCTAGTGCCTCTCCACCTGCCAGTATCAGAAAAAAGAGGAAGAAAGGTATTGCACCTCCGTCATTAAGTCCACTCTCCACGTTGAGTGCCTGCCTGATTTTTGCAGGCACTTTTGTATTGTTAACTATCGCCTGACCAAGCCCTGCATCAGTAGGAGCAAGCATAGCTCCTATCAGGCCGGCTTCTGCAAGTGTTATGTCCTTTAAAAGAAAAGCAGCAACAATCGCCCCGAAGGCAATTGTTAGCGGCGTGCCAATTATTAGAAGCCGGCCTGGAAGTTTCTCTTCATGCAAGAGTGCCTGCAGCTCAATTTTTGAGGCATCCGAAAATAAAGTCAGGATAAGTGCAAGCTCGGCTATGCTAAGAACGAGAATGCTACTTGAAGAGAGACTCACAAGGTCAAGCCCTTCTGGGCTGAGCAGCATTCCTGCTGCCACAAAGATCATAGGGGCTGTGACTACGGTGCCTGAGATCTTTCGTGAGACAAGACCAAAGACAAAGAGCAGCACTGCAAAGGCTATGACAAAATTTGCAATTTCTGACGTCATGAAAATTCCTTTTGTTTCAGGTTATGCTACTACAGTTGCGTGGTCGATTTTTTCAGTTACCCATTACTCCGCCCTTTGAGTTATTTCCTTACAGTATTTATTACCCAACGCGGTTTTTTAGCTTTCTACATCTCCTTTTACTTTCCTGGCATTGGAGAAGGTTTTTCTTGCTCCTGGATCTCCTCTTCAGACATTTCTGCCCTTTTCCCCATCTCTCCTCCTATAAACATCAGCAGGATAAGGCCTGCCAGTGCCACTACCATGATCATGACCATTGTGTCCGGGTCTGTGAAATTGAGTGTGGCAATTGCCAGGGCTGCCGAAAGGTTGCGCTGGGCGGTCCCGAGAGCAAGCACTCTCTTGATAGGCCTGCTGGATCCTCCGAGGAAGTAGCCTATGATAAATGAAACAATCACAAAAACTACTGCCGCCATAATCGCAGTGCTGCCGATAACGCCTATGAGGTCAGAGAAGTAGACCACAAAGAAAGCCACGAAAAGGACAAGCAGGGAAAGGTTGGTAGCTTGGGTCATCATGGGCAGGAGACCATCGGCTACTTCTTCGTATCTGGCCTTGATGAACAGGGCAATTGCAAGTGGGAGGAGCATCAACATGACAAGTGACTTTGCTATACCCCAGGGGTTGATTGTAACCCCCGAGAGCAGAAGTGGCAGGACTATCGGGACGTAAATAATAGTAACAACCATCAGGAGCACCATCAGCCCGACTGCAAAAGCGGTATCACCCTTTGCCACCTGTGCAAGTTTCGGAAGAAAAGGGGCTCCTGCGGAAGTGCCAAGAAGGAAAAGCCCGATGGAAAGTCCTTCTGAAAGCGGGAAAATATACAGTACTCCAAGAGCGAGCAGCGGGACGAGTACAAAGTTAGCTGCCAGCGAGAAGATAACCAGCTTCCTGTTTCTCAATGGGACGAGTATCTGTTGAACTGTAAGGGAGAAGCCCATGCCAAGCATGCTGGTGATCACAAAGATCAGAGTCGCAAGGACACCAATGGTTTCAAGGAAACTCAAAAATGGAATAGGCTCAACCATTCTTCTCTCCCATCTCTTTTCAATCATACGCCATCTGGTCAAGTGCAGCAGTAATTGCCAGGATCAGGGCAGCATCCTGTCCCGGAGAAACCTCCACTCCATAGGTATCTCTTATCCGAAACCATTTTTTCGAAATCTCTGCAACTTTTTCCCTCCCTTCCTTGATCTCGTATTCATGATCAAGGATATTTCCCTGAACATCCATCTCAGGCCCATTTGAGACTTCAACTTTAAATCGGTCTCGGAGAGGTGTAATCAGGGCTTTTTTAATTGTTGCGGCTGTTTTTCCATCCGCATCCTCGATGTCCATCGTATCCTTTATCCTGAGAAGCTTCTCCTTGAGTTTATACACTTCATTTCCCTGCACATCTTTGATGATCAGAGTGTCGCGAATCCGGAGAGCTTTACCATCAACATAGAATACCCGCTCCCCAGCTTCGTTTTCTATCCAGTAGTCGTCTCCGATGGTAACAAGTTTTTCGTGCATTTTGTAGCGTTGTACGCTTTCTTCCCCACGGCCCCTGAGACCGCCCATGATTCGCCTCATCAAAATCACTCCCTTTGTTTACACGTTCACTTACCTGCTCTATGATGCCTATTTATCTATTATTGACCGGGGGAGGATGATACCAGTTAGCCTTTCAGCCGAAAACCATAATAGTACTGGAACTTACTTCCAAGTCCGGTCCAGGCTGCTTCTGACCCAGGCTGCTAGCTTTTTGGATTGTTCCAGATATGTTCCCCCCCACACGGATACAAGGCAAATAGTATACACAATAATATATAATTATATTATTTATAATAATGGCGAAGAAAATTTCTTGCGTAAGCAGTTCAATTAAACAAGTAGTAGATCATTAATTTCAAATTTTTCTTTTCATTCATAATCTAGATCAAGAAAATTCTATCGAATAACCGCCCTTCCTTATTGTTCAAAGGCTCAATCTTTTTTACTGATCTTTGTTGCGACTTTTGTTGGGATATTGTAGTCCTTTTCATCCTGTTTCTGTGGTTTTCATGCCTTGCACATTCTTTAGCATTGAAATGAAATATCTCAGAAAACAGTCTTCCAATCATCCTTCATGCTGACCACAGTCCAGCCCCGTTCCTTTGCCATCTGTAGAGTCTTCTTGCTTCCCTCATCGTAGGCGTACTCTCGCTTTGCGTCGTCATGGCGGAGCAGCAAAGATAGAGAGCGGTAACCACTTTTCTGTGCCAGCCATAGCATGTGCAGATCTCCATCCGAATTGCCGGCGGCCAGGATGGGCTTGCGGCCAATATGCAGCTCGATATTGACCGGCTTGCCTGCTCCGTCGTCTACGGGATCGACCAGACCTTCCCTGCGGAAAACTACCGGACCCTCATCAGTCATCCGGGTCTCAAATGCGATGTTGCTGCCGATAACCCGCTCTCGTGGGATGTTATAGATTTCCTCCGAGACTGTACGCATAAAACTCATGCCGCCGCCAGAAGCCAGGAAGACATTAAAGCTGTTATCGCCAAGGTAGTTCACGAGCTCAACCATTGGCTTGTATGTCAGATCCTTGTACAACACGCCAAAACGGGAATGTTTGGCGGTCTCCAGGAACTCTTTAGCTAAAAGCATGAAATCGTCCTGAGACATGCCGGAATGAGAAGCAAAGACAATCTTCATCAGCCCTTTGACATCGCCGCCAGCATGAGGATCAAGTCTGGAAAAGTAGATCAAGTCACCCGTTGCTGCTGCCTTAAAATGTGGCTGGTCCAGGAGCGTAGGGTCTGCCTCAGCCATCTTTTTCAGCCGGTCTATGACAAAGAAAACCTGAACATAGACGGGCTTCTCCACCCACATGGTTCCATCATTGTCCAAAACGGCAATTCGCTCGGTTCCTGGCACAAAATCAGCGCTCTCAGGATTTGTGACGGCATTGACGTAATCAAGGATTGCTTTTTTAACTGGTGTTTCGTTCCATAATGAGAGAATTTCAGACATTATCAGTCCCTCTTACTTTGTTCCAGACGAAATCATAAAATTCACCGTCTTCGCGGCGGTGGAGGTAATGTGCTGGAATGTGCACTCGCTGTTAAGGCTGAGGCTTACCCTGTCGATTTGACATCGCCCATATGGAACACCTGCGATGTGATTGCCCATCCAACGTCCTGTACTGGCGATTCACTCCCGTCTCTAACCGCCGTTGAATCTGTCGGTTCTTTTGGGAAGCTGGCGGAAGAACGACACCCGCGAGCAACCAATTGCACCAACTCACAGATTCCGCATCCTATTGTCGGGCCATCGGTTGAGTACTTGCAAGCAACGCCTCCTCAACCAATAGCCCACCACCTATACAGGAATCGGAGCAAGGCTCAAATGATGAGGGGCTCCCGGAATCCCTAACAGGCACTATCTTGAATTTCCTGAAAATCTGTTTTTGGTTCAATATAAGGATAATCTACTCATACTACTGAGAATTACCTTGAAGGATAGAATGTTCCAGATAGAGGACTTCAACCTTCAGGTACTCCCAATTCCATGCAAAAGCTTTTCCATTACCTGATCAACGGTAAAGCTTGCCGCTTTCTGGCGCGGAGGAAACTCTTTAAACGTTGCCAGGAAGTCTCCTACTACCCCCTGGGCAGGCACAAGCAGGAAAGCGTGATCTAGCAGCCAGTCGTAGTAAGTGTTTGATGTTTGATCCGCCCTTTCATAAGGGTCAGTACGCAGGTTGAATATTTTTGGTATGCGCAACGGAACAAAAGGTTCAGCCCAGACCTGTAGGGTGCCGATGGCGCGCTGCTCCAAAAAGACCATTTTCCAGTTGTCGTACCGTAGAGCTACCAGATCTCCATCGTCGGAGAAGTAAAAGAACTCATCCCGGGGTGATTTTTTCTCCTTTCCGGTCAGGTAAGGAAGCAGATTATAACCGTCAAGATGCACCTTGAAAGTTTTATCTCCTTCTTTGTGGCCTTTTTTAAGCTTCTCCTTAATATCCGGTTCTCCTGCTGCGGCAAGCAAAGTGGGCAGCCAATCCAGGTGGCTCACAATCTCGTTAGAAATTGTGCCTGCCGGGATCTTTCCAGGCCAGCGTATTACCTCAGGAACACGGAAAGCTCCCTCCCAGCAGGAGTTTTTCTCGTTGCGGAACGGGGTCATGGCTGCATCGGGCCAGGAGTTCATATGTGGTCCGTTGTCCGTGCTGTAAATAACAATGGTATCGTCAGCAATGCCGATTTCGTCCAGCAGGTCGAGAAGCACGCCTACCTGCCGATCGTGCTCAATCATGGCGTCATGGTACGCGGATTGCCAGCGCCCCGACTGTCCCCGTATCCTTTCCGGGATGTGAGTCCTGAAGTGCATTCTTGTGGTATTGAACCAGACAAAGAACGGCTTTTCCGCCTCATGCTGGCGTTTGATAAAATCGATGGCTTCATCCAGAAACTCCTGGTCTACGTCTTCCATTCGTTTTCTGGTCAACGGGCCAGTATCCTCGATGCGGCCGTCGGCATAGCTATGGATTACGCCCCTGGGACCATAGTTCTTCCGGAAATTAGGAAAGTCTTTTTCAGGAGGATAATCGCGTTCTTCAGGTTCCTCTTCAGCATTCAAATGATAGAGGTTGCCAAAGAACTCGTCAAAACCATGGTTGGTAGGCAAGTATTCGTCTCGGTCCCCGAGATGGTTCTTTCCAAACTGACCAGTGGCATAACCCAGAGGTTTCAGCAGTTCGGCAATTGTAGGGTCTTCGGGCTGAAGTCCCACCCTGGCTCCGGGCATTCCCACCTTACTCAACCCTGTCCGGAATACGCTCTGTCCTGTGATAAAAGCTGCTCTCCCGGCAGTGCAGCTCTGCTCCCCGTAAGAGTCCGTAAACTTGATGCCTTCGTCAGCGATCCTATCAATATTCGGTGTTCTGTATCCCATCAGGCCGTCGCTGTAGCAGCTAAGGTTGGTGATTCCGATGTCATCTCCCCAGATGACCAGTATATTTGGTTTCTTTTCTGTCATTCTTAACCCCCAAGTAGATTGGTTGATATCTCGATTGGCAATTTAAAGCAGCCTTTCGAAGTTTAATAGATAAATTTAGATTTTTTTTCTTCGCTATACCCCATTTTTCTCACAATCGCATAACTGCTCCAGACTACGTCTGAACCCTTTGCTTTACCTGCTTTTCGTCTTCCCATTCACGTCATTTTTTCTGAGACCATGGCAGCGTTTGAACTTTCGGCCGCTACCGCAGGGGCAGAGATTATTGGGTCCTGCATGTTCAAAAGCTTCTTCCAGGGCCAGTACTCGCATCACTTCTGCTGCCGGATAACCTCTACGCATCAACCCTGCCATGACCTGCATCAGAAAGTCAATGTGGTGAAAGAAAGCTTTCCAGCCCTCACAGAGGTAGTTCAGTCCCTGTGAGCAATCAGCGGCAGTCAGGAATCGATTTTTTGGGCATTCCCCTCTACAGGCGAAGAGCACGTCACATTCACGACATACCTGCGGCAGCAGATCACATTTATTCTGCCCGAACCTGTACTGCCTGTCAGAGGCTGCAAGCTCGCTTATCTCTTTATCCATAATATTGCCCAGCAGGTAGTCAGGTTCCACAAAGTGGTCGCATGAATAGAGATCCCCGTTGTGCTCCAGAGCAAGTCCAATGCCGCATGTTTCCTCAAAAACACACATGCCTGACGGTAACCCCAGCCATTTGCGTACAGAAGCTTCAAAAGTTTGCACGAATACCTTTCCCACATCGTTCCGCACCCACTCGTCGAAGATGCGGCTCAGGAAACTGCCAAACTGTTCAGGTAGTACTGAACGATCTGAAACCCTGTCTCCCTTCTGGTAAAGGGAATGTCCCTTTTCATCGACTCGTTCTACAACCGGAATAAACTGAATCCAGTCTGTCCCTGCTTCATCCCGCAGGAAGCGATAAACCTCCAGCGGATAATCGGCATTAATCCTGTTGACTGTGGTCAGGATATTATATTCCACACCGTGTTTTTGCAGGAGGTGCAGTCCCTTCATGACCCGGTCAAAGGTTCCCTCTCCCTTCTTGTCCATCCGGTGGGCGTCATGCAGCTCACGTGGGCCATCGATGCTGATCCCGATAAGAAAGTCATTTTCCTTAAAAAAAAGGCACCACTCGTCATCAAGGAGTGTACCATTGGTTTGCATCGTATTTTCAAACGTCATGCCTGGCTTTCTATACTTTTCCTGCAGTTCGATTGAATGTCGATAAAAGTCAATTCCCATAAGCGTGGGTTCGCCCCCCTGCCAGGCAATGGTTACCTGCGGGCTGTGGTGAGCTGAGATAAGCTGCCGAATATAGTTTTCAAGCACTTCATCTGACATGCGAAAATTACTTCCTGGATAAAGTGCTTCTTTAGCCAGAAAGAAACAGTAGGAACAGGCCAGGTTGCAGATAGCTCCAGTCGGTTTTGCCAGCACATGGATTCTGGGTGGCAGATAGTTTTGTGTCATTTTCACTTCCTTACAAGAATTGTTATTCGGCATTCTTCACATTTTTGTAATAAAAGCCTGGCACTCATCAGATATTTCATTTAAAATCTGTAATTTTTATACTGTTACCTATTTCAAGAAAGTAAAAGAGCCCCCCAGAGAGTTAACTCTCTGGTCAATCCTTTCAGAAAAATGAAAAATAACATCTGAGATTGAGAAGGCAACCTTTAGAGTGCAGTCGTTGCCTGAGATCCCCTTTTCTTTTTATCTGCAAATTTAACCGCTTCTGCCAGCTCTTCTCCAACGGCAACTAGCAGTTCAGGTGTAAGCATGCCCTGGGAGACCAGTATTCCTCCGGCCTCCTGGATCGCCTGTTTCAGGCTCTTTGCCCAGAGGTGTTCGATAATGAGAATAGCAGCAGCAGTGCCTTCGGGAATGGCCTCGGTTATCTCCAGAATATCTTCTTCAGTGATTCCGTAATTCTCCTGAGCTGCTGCCAGGATTCCTGCCTCCGTGCCTCCTCTAGCTCCTTCTTCACCTCCGGCTCCGTACCCGATAAGCCCCCCTACCACAGCACCGAAACGCATTCTTTCTTCTTCATCCAGCTGTGTGGTCTCCAGGGACTTAATGTTCCCGCCTTCGTCTTTCCATATGAAAAGCAGGTCAATAAGCCTGACCATACCTTTATTTATGACTGACTCAAGTTCACGACGGATCTGGCCGTGGAAGTTCGGATTGTCGAATACTATGACCAGGAGCTGCATTGGTCCATACATTACTTCATTCATTTATTTACTCCCCCATTCGAAATTCTTTCCAGTTCTGCTGTTCCATTTGTGTTGCGCTGCGCTTCACAGGCAGCAGTTGTCACATGAATGAGATATGAGATCTCGTACACGATAAGCTTCCTCCCCTCTATCAGGAACTCTGCAATCAAAAAACAGCCACAGCAGTATTGACATAGGAGATATATAAAATTTAGAATATATATAAACGAGCATGTGTAAAATTAAGATTAAGATTGGGGTTAAATCGGCAGAAAGGTAGAATCAAATTTAGAGCCTATCCGAAAAGTCAGTGATTCACGTTGAAAAATTAAAGTAGATCATGATTTATGAATATCCGCTCTGGTTGTGCGTAATGCCTATTGTGAAATTACAGCATAACAACGCCTTTCGGATAGGCCCTTAATTGAAAGTCGAAATCATAGTATGCCTGACTCAAAAAAGGATAAGGCTGCTCGGAAGAGAAGCTCATATTATGGCAAATCTTTGATCAGAGACTTAGTCTCCAAAAATGTGTCAATCCGTATTCTTCAATTTTAGGACTTATACACTTGATGTACAAAATCGAGCAATTTCGGCGTCGTGACTTGTTTAGTGTTTTAGACAGTTGCGGGCCTAGTATTATTGGGGTCTAGTATTATTGGGGTCTAGTATTATTGATTTCTCAGTTCAACCGTGTAAGTCCTGTCCTGGATAAAGAGCTTTTTTGAGAATTAGTAATAAGTTATTTTATATTTAATAATTTATATAAT